>DATBML010000109.1:0-3302 GCA_036554885.1 Desulfuromonadales bacterium | reverse complement strand
TACTGCAACGCGAATGTCATTAAAAAAACCGCCACACGGAACACAGATAGCGGCGGCAAGGATTAAATTTTCCAGGTTGACCGGATTATGTGTGGAATTTAGGGACACCCGCTTTGAACAGGTTCAGCTTTATGAACTGCTGTCCTTGAGGGGAAACGCCCCATTGTGGAGATATCCTACGTTTTGCATGCCGGATTCGGGCCGGCAGCCTCGGAAAAACAGCCCGTCTATTCTGCGGCCCCACCACGGATTTCGCTTTTTACCCACAATTCAAGCCAGTTAGCTTGATAAAAAAGGCCGGCAAGGACTAAATCCCGCCGGCCCACCACCTTGATTATTGCAGACAGTCCTCAATTCACTTTGCGCGACTCCTCGACGACCACCACAGCCTCCGCCGTCTCTTCCCGCAATCCGCTCTTGAAATTGCGGATTCCCTTGCCCAGCGCGCCGCCGACCTGCGGCAGCTTGCCGGCACCGAAGACGACCAGCACCAGCACGAGTACGATAGCCAGTTCCTGCGTTCCCAGACCGAACATGCTCTCCTCCTGAATGCTTCTGAAGCCGGCTAGCCGTGCTGCCGGCCGGGGGGCGCCGGCTCCGTGGCCGCCGGCCGCTCCTCCCGGTCGCCGTCCCGCAGGGCGAAGTACTCCTGCGGGGTGTTGATGTTGCGGAACGAACGCTCATCCGGGTCGCAGTCGGCGAAGGCGGTCGACGGCACCTCGCACACCCGCACCCGCGGGAAGAAGCGAACGATCTTCTTCTCTCCGGCGTCGAGCAGTTCCTCGACGGCCGGCAGGCAGCGCGTGTCGTAAAGGGCGTGCAGCGGCTCGACGCCCCGCTCGCTGCGGGGGATGATCACATCGGCCGCTTCGCCCGCCGCGCAGAGGCGGCGGATGACCTCGGCGGAGAGGAAGGGCATGTCGCAGGCGACGACGAAGATCTTGCCGCAGCGGGCGTGGCTGAGGCCCGAGTGGATGCCGGCCAGCGATCCCTTGAGCGGGTACAGGTCGGGGACCGTGCGGCAGGGCAGCCCGGCGTAGAGGTCGGGGGAGTTGGTGACGATAAGCACCTCGTCGAACAGCCCGGCGAGGCAGCGATAGACGTGGTCGATGAAGCGGCCGCCGTTGAGGGGGAGCAGCGACTTGTCGCTCCCCATGCGGCGCGATTCGCCGCCGGCGAGGATGACGCCGGTGACGCCGCGGATGCGCCCGGCGAGGGTCAAGGGCGCAGCATGCTGCGCCCCTACGCACAGGCATTCCGGGTGGGCATAGACGGTGAATTTCCCCCCTCGCACATAGCCGACGAGGCTGATCCCCGCCTCGTCGCAGAGCCGCACCGCCTGGTCGGTGGCCGAGGTGCGCGAGGCGATGAGCGCGATGCCGAGCCGGGCCGCCTTGGCCGCCATCTCGGCCGAGACCCGGCCGGAGGTGACGAGAAGCTTGCCGCTGAGATCGATCCCCCGGAACAGCGCCTCGCCGGCGATGCGGTCGAGGGTGTTATGACGGCCGAGATCCTCCGCCCAGAGGAGCAGGGTGCCGTCGGGCTCCCCCACCGCCGCCGAGTGGATGCCGCCATGGCTGCGGTACCCTTCCGCCCTCCTCGCCAATTCCTCCATCAGGCGGAAGGCTGCGTCGGGGGCGACCCGCCCGGTAGCTGCAGCGCCCATGGCTTCCCTCTCCCTCGATGGGGGAGGGTCAGGGTGGGGGTGATGTCCCGAGACTTCCCCCTCCCCCACGCCCCCTCCCACCAGGGGAGGGGGAAAATACGGCAGGTCGAAGGTGATCCCGGTGCCGCAGCCGCTGGTGAGGACCGGCCTGAGCCGCTCGGGAAGCGCGCCCCGGATGCACACGTTGGCCACGCCGAAGTCGTCGCAGACCGACAGCATCAGGAAATCGTCGAGGCTCTCGACGAAACCCTGCAGCCGCAGAAACCCCGCCACCAGGAAACGCAGCTCATGCGGCGAGGCGATCAGGGTGGCGAGCTCCCGGCCGTTGACGGTGAGGACGAGGGGATGCTCGCGGACGATCTCCCCCCGCTGCTCCTCCAGATGGCCGTTGTGGTAGGTGTAGAGAGTTTTCATGGGCCTTCAATTAGTGTAGGGGTGCAGCATGCGGCGCCCCTAATGAGTTTATTGCGCCTCGCTGACCTTCCCATGCCCCGCGTGCTCGCCGATCTTGCGGATGCGGTCGGGGATGGTGGCATCGACCGCTTCGGGATGGTGTTCGAATATCGGGAAGTACTTGGCGAGCAGGACAAAGAACAGGATGTGGGCGGCGATGATGCCGATGGTGACGACGGATTCCAGCAGGGAGGGGAAGTAGATCTGCTGGTCGGGCTGGATCATGCCGAACATCGAGACGTTGAATCGGTTGAGAACCAGCCCGAAGATGACCAGGCTGGCCGCCCGCAGCTGCATCGCCTTGTCGGTGCGGATGCGGCTGTTCAGAAACATGAGGAAAGGGACCAGCACCCCGACGATCACCTCGATGGCGAACAGCAGGGTGAGGAAGGGGCGGTCGAAGAGGGGTCCCTCGGCCAGGGTGGTCAGGGCGATGAGCTTGACGAGGATATAGGCCCCCATGACCCAGGGGATGATCTTCGTCAGGGTGGCGAGGAGCTCGGACTCGTTCGGCTGACCCATGTAGCGATGCACCAGGCTCGCTTCGAATATGACGATGGAGAGACCGCAGAAAATCGCCGAGAGCCAGAACTGCAGCGGCAGCAGGGGGTTGTACCAGAGGCTGTGCAGCTTGTCGAAGGCGATGAGGAAGAAGGTCCCGAGGGTCGACTGGTGCAGGGTGGAGATCATCGCCGCCACGATGGCGAAGGGGACGGACAGGTTGCGCAGCAGGCGCAGGGGAATGTGCCAGCCGAAGCGCTCGGAGACCGGATGCAGGAACTCCAGGGTGAGGACGGTGGTGTAGGCCATGACGCACATGGAAACCTCGAACATCGGCGAGTGGACATTCCAGTTCCAGGGGAAAAGGACGTACATCCCCCGCTGCGGCTGCCCCAGGTCGAGCAGCAGCCCCACGCAGACCAGGGAGTAGCCGAGGAAGCCGGTGACGATGGCCGGACGAACCAGGGGTTCCAGCTTTTTGATGTGGAAGACATGGGCGACGACGCCGAGCGTGAAGGCGCCGGCCGCCAGGGGAACGGCGGTGACCACGTCGAAGGAGATCCACAGCCCCCAGGGGTAGGTGTCGTTGAGGTTGGTGGTGGCGCCCAGGCCGAAGATGAAGCGGATGGCCGAGGCGACGGCAGCAGCCCCCACCAGCACCATCAGAAACTTGATGAAGCGG
>DATBML010000471.1:0-5703 GCA_036554885.1 Desulfuromonadales bacterium | reverse complement strand
GATCTCGATTCCCTTGGCCGTCCAGACATCCTTCTCCTTCTTGAAAGCCGGGTACTCGGGAGCATCGCTGCCGTGGCAACCGGCGCAGCGAGCGTCGACGATCGGCTTGATGTCCTTGACGTAAGTGACGTCCCCGGCCTGGGCGGCAAAGGGGAGCGCGAGCAGCAGAGCGATGACGGCGGTAAACTTTTTGGGCATGAAAAAACTCCTTTTTAAAGATTAGCTGATAATGACTTTCGTTATTACTCTAATGGGCGACCCGCTGTCAACGAAAAAAACACCCGCCAAATGGCAGGGCCTCCCTTCGGAGACCCAGCCTTCCCGTCTTTAAGTCTTTATTTCTGCCTCCAGCCTCCCCCCCCTTGCTCGAGGTACCACCCCCCCGCTGCCTTGTCCCGCCAGGAATCGGAAAAGATCGCCTGCACCTCGTCAACCTTCTCGGGGAAGCCGTTGGCCCGGGCGATTTCCTGGTAGAGCCGCCGGCGGTCCTGGTTCTCCGCATCGACCAGGCGCTGGACATCGGCCCGCGGCTTGAGACCCAGCCCTTCGGTCGTGCGGACCTTGAGCAGACCGTCGAGTCCGATGCCGACGTGCCCGGAGTCGAGATAGGGGAAGAGCTGGCCGGAGCGGTCTTTCATCGACTCACGGATTGCCCGGATCTCGGGGGTCGAGACGTTGATGTCCTGGGCGGCGCCGGCCGTGGTCGGGCCCAGAATCCTGAGGAAGCTGCCGGGTTGGACCGGCGGCTTGTCTGGCGCCGGGGCAGGTTGCATCGGGGCGGCTTGTGCCGGCTCGGCGCCGGCCGCACGCTCGCCCCAGACCTCGTCGACGATCCGGTCAGCGGCGCCGCGGACCTGCTCGGCGGGGAAATAGATGTTGATCGTCACGCAGGAAACTGCCGTCACGACGCTTAAAAGCAGCAGGTTTCTCAGGAATTGCTTCATCTTCTCCTCCGCTCTGTAAAGAGGTGTGCCGTCATCACGACTATACCCGCCGGCAAGGCAAATTCAACGCCCCGCCCGCTCGATACGCTTGAGTCTTTTGACCATCTCCTGGAAGGAAATGGTCGGCGTCGAGACGATGACATCGATGCGTGGCGGCAGCCAGCCGCCGTAGATGAGATAGGTGTCCGTTTCGGGTTTCGCCGTCCCTTCCAGGTGGAATATGTCGTTCCGCAACCAGCAGCGGATGCCGATCTTGCGGTAGCGGTAGAAGTCGATGAAACGGTAGATCCCTTGCGAAAGGGCGGCAGAGAGCCCCCCCTGGCTGAGGGTGTTGAGGTTGCGAAGTGCCTTGACGCTGATGTTGCGTTTCCCTTGTTCCCGCGTTTCGAAAGTGGCGTCAAAGGCCGAAGGAACATGCCCGAAGAGGCGCAGATCATGGATGAAGCCGTCGGCGACACCGTTGATCTCGCCGAAGGCGAAGGCCTGGGTCAGCAGATGCAGATCGATGCCGGAGAAATCGATGTCGGAGTGGTACGTGGGATAACGGGAGAAAGGCTTGTGTATCCGCATGTTGCGCACCCGCACCGTGCCGTCGAAAACCTGCAGGAACGCCTCGCCGCCGGTGCTGATTTCCTCTTCGGCGAAGCGGATATCGGGCAGCTCGGCCGCTAGTCGCCCCCCCATCTCCGGCCAACCAAGAGCGCGGGAGATTTCCGCCAGTTCGATCTCCGTCGCCTTGAGGGATGCGCGCACGTCGGGTCCAGTCGCGGGCAGGGACAGGACAAAACCAGCCAGCTCGAGCCACCCTCCTCCTGCTGCCAGGCGCAGGGGTTCGTCCAGTCGCCAATGGTTCGGCCCGGCCGACAACTGAAACCGCCCACCGGCGGAGGTGATCGGTCCCGCCCGCAGCTCGACCCACTTCATGGTGGCAAGGCGCTCGGCGGCCGGTGACGCAGGACCGCGCAGCAGCAGCAGCGGCAGCTCCCCCGTCAGCCCGGTCAATCGAAACGCCTCTCCCCAGGCGAGCGTCACGCCGGCTGGCCGCACCGTCGCATCGATTGCCCACCCTGCCGGACTCCAGCCGCCGGCGGCACTGGCGGTCAAGCCGCCGGCCAGTTCCAGCCGTTCGAGGCCGGGCAGCACCCCGGCGGCCAGTTGCCGCAGCCGGTTCTGAAAAGCGCCGTCGAGCCTCGGAACCGCGATCTCCCCGTTAAGCTCCAGCCGCTCCCCCGCCAGATTACCCTGCAACCGGGCGTTGACCAGCCCGGCCAGGTCGAGGCGGCCGCTGCGCAGGTGAGCACGGCCGGATGCAGGCTCCCAGCCCCCCTCCAGCACCATCCGCAGCGGAAGCCCACCGAGATCGGCGTACCAACTCCCGGCCAGTGCCTCGGCGGCAGCCGCCTCGCCATGAAGAGCGAAGGTAAAATCCTTCTGCAGATCAAGGGTGCCGGCCAGTTTCAGGGAGCCGCCGGTTACCCCCGAAAGGCCATCCGCTGCCATATATTCAAGCTCCGTGGCCGCCAGCTGTACCGGCTCCAAGCGCCATCCGGTCGCCAGTTGCCGTGCCGTTAACTGCCCGGAGGCCCTACCGTTCAGACCGGTCGCCAGCAGCCGTCCGTTCACCCTGGCCATCGGCAACGACAGTTGGCCACCGACGGTTTCCAGCCCCCCCTGTGATTCGAGGTCCAGCAGATTCGGCAAGCCGGCCGGCACCTCGATGGTCAGCGCCCGGGCCAGCCGGAAGGCATCCGGAACCTGCAGCCGCCAATTCCCCCGCCAGTCCGTCTCTGCCGGCCGCCCGATCAGTTCAAGCGAAGCCGTCACCAGGCTGTTGTCGCCCTGACGCAGGACCAGGTCGGTCACCGCGACGCTGGCGGCCCCTTCCAGCCAACGTCCGGAGAGGAAGCCGGTCAACTCGCACTCCAGCAGGTGGGCAGCCAGCCGGGCCCGGTCCGCAATGACGGTCCCGGCCGCGGCCTGCAGGTCGCCGGTCAGGGTCAGCTCCCGCAGCCGCTCCGCCGGTGGCGGCAGGTCGATGCCGAATGTTTTGCAGAGCTTCGCCGGAGAAGGCGCTGAAAACTGCCAGCGTCCGCGGAAGCGCTCATCGCTCCAGGTCCCAGCCATATGCAACCGGGCCTGCGCCGGCAGGAAAGCCTCTCCGTCGGCCTCCCAGGTACCGGCGACGGAGACAACATTCAGCCGCAGATGCTCCCACGGCCATTTCTCTCCCTGCCGGCGAACCTCGCCGGCAGCGGTCTCCAACCGGAGGATAAGCCGCTCGCCATCGATCCCGAGTGTCAGTCGGGGCGACGTCAGCCGCCACGACAATTCCGGAGGCCAGGGTGGCTCGCGATCGAGGGCGGCCAGCAACCGGGCGGCTTCGGTGTCATTCAACTGCGCCAGCGCCAGGGTAACTTCGAACGATTCGGCACCCGGCACAAGGGTGACCGGAGCCTGCAGCAGGGGGCGTCCGGACCAGAGCAGATCGGTGACCGTCAGCTCCGGCCGCCCCTCCCAAATGCCGTGGCCGGACAAGGCCAACGCCACGCCCGGTTCGTTGCCGAGCAGGGCGGCAGCTGCGACCGTGTACCGGGAGTCGAGACTCCCCGCCGCCTCGAACTGCCGCAAGTGCAGGCGATCTTTCCCCATGGCCAGCAGCAGACTGCCGTCCTCTACGGTCCAGTTCCCCACCCGCAGCGGCGGTTGCGTCGGCCAGATCGCCGGTTTTTCTCCGGCAGCACCGGCCCCTGTCCACTCCAGCTCCGGTTGCCGGACCGCCACCGACTCCAGGCGTCGCTGCCAGAGGCCGGCAAAGGTAAAGCGGACGACCACCTGCTTTACCTTCAAGTGAAACTCTCCGGGCCGCGCGACCTGCACGCCGGTCAGTTCCAGTCGACCCCAGTCCAGCTCCAGGCGATCGAGACGGACCTCGCTTCCCAGGGCCGTCGCCGCCCTGGATACCGCCCACGGCCGTAGCATTCCATCGACAAGGCGATCGAAGTTGAGCCCGACAAGGGCGGTGAGGACGATAAGGGTGAATCCCAGGATGATGAGAAGGCGGCGCATCAACTGTCCCTGTCTTTTGGGGATTGCCCTACAAGTATAATTGGGGCCGCCGCAAGAACCAGCCGATACAGCAGGCGGTGGCATCTCGGCGGGTTCGCACTATAATGGTGACAGCCGAGTCGAGATCGATTCCCGCAGGCATCGTACGCAAGGAGACAGCCATGAAGCAGATAGTGGTCGCCATCGGCCTGGCGCTGGCCTGCTCGATCGCTGCGCAGGCGGCCGTACTGGGAGAGGAAGTGACTTATGGAGAGAGAGAGTCGCCGCTGAAAGGCTACCTCGCCTATGACGACGGCGTCGCCGGCATGCGCCCAGGCGTCCTGGTGGTGCACGAATGGTGGGGTCTCAACGACTATGCCCGCAAGCGGGCCCGGATGCTGGCCGAACTGGGTTACATCGCACTGGCGGTCGACATGTACGGCGACGGGAAAACGGCAGGACACCCGGACGACGCGGGCAAATTCTCCGGTGAACTGCGCAAGAACCTCCCTCTGGCACAATCGCGCTTTCTGGCGGCCCTGAATTTTCTGCGTCAGCAGCCGAAGGTCGATATGGAGAAAATCGCGGCCATCGGCTACTGTTTCGGCGGCGGCGTTGTGCTGGAGATGGCCCGCGCCGGCATCGACCTGGACGGCGTAGCGAGCTTTCACGGCAGCCTGGATACAGTCAACCCGGCCACCCACGGCAAGGTCAAGGCAAAAATCCTGGTGCTGAACGGCGCCGCCGACCCCTTCGTCACTCAGGAGCAGATCGCTGTCTTCAAAAAAGAGATGGAGGCCGCCGGCGTCGAGTATCGCATCGTCAACTATCCGGGGACCAGGCACAGCTTCACCAACCCCGAGGCCGACGACTTCGGCAAGAAGTTCAACCTGCCGCTTGCCTATGACCAGGAGGCGGATCGCAAGTCGTGGCAGGCGATGCAGGACTTCTTCTCCGAGATTTTCAAATAAGCCAAGCCGGACCCGACTGGCTAGTCAGCCCGGTGCTGCCGGCGGGTAATCGTCACCAACCAGATCCATCGAACTTCTCACGGGAGGCAGGATCATGACCGTCAAGGCCAACTCGTTGCGAAAAATTGCCACTCCATTTTTCACCCTGATAGCTGTTCTCAGCTTTGGCGCCGGCAGCGCAAACGCCGGCCTGCTCGACTTTGGCAAAAAACTACTCGAGGAAACAACCGCGCCGGCCGGGGCGCCATCGACCATGAATTCGGAAGAGATCGGCGCCGGGCTCAAGGAGGCGCTGAAGGTGGGAACCGAACGGGTGGTCGGACAGCTGGGCAAAACAGACGGCTTCAACGCCGACCCGGCCATCCACATCCCCCTGCCCGGCAGCCTGCAGACTGCCCGCGGCATGCTGCAAAAGGTCGGCATGGACGGGATGCTCAGCGACCTCGAACTGCGCCTGAACCGCGCCGCCGAAGCGGCCACCCCCAAAGCAAAGGCGCTTTTCTGGCAGGCGATCAGCGACATGAGCCTGGAGGACGTCAAGGGCATCTACAACGGCCCTGCTGACGCCGCCACCAGCTACTTCCAGCAGAAGATGTCACCCGGTCTCGCCGCAGAAATGCGGCCGGTGGTGGAGCAGAGCCTCGCCGATGTCGGCGCCGTCCAGACCTACGAGCAGGTCATGGGACAGTACCGTGCCCTCCCCTTCGCCCCCGAGATAAAGACCGACCTTTCCGGCTACGTCG
>DATBML010000464.1:0-10503 GCA_036554885.1 Desulfuromonadales bacterium | reverse complement strand
CTCGGCTACGCTCACGCCCAGGGGGTCGTGCACCGCGACGTGAAGCCGGAGAACATCCTCTTTCGCGCTGACGGCACGGTGGTGCTGACCGCCTTTGGCATCGTCAAGGCGGTCGGCAACGACTCGCGGAGGACCGGTCCGGGGATGAACATCTGCGCTTCTCGCTACATGAGTCCCGAGCTGGCGCGCGGGCGCGAGGTCGACGGACGCTCGGACCTCTTCAGCCTCGGCGTCATCCTCTTTGAGGCGCTTGCCGGTCGGACCCCTTTCGATGGCGAAGATACTCTGGCCATCGCCTACGCCCACATCAACGACCCGCCACCGCATCTGGCGAAGCTGCAGCCGCTGCTCGATCGGCTGCTGGCCAAGAACCCCGAGGCGCGTTTCGCATCGGCGGCCGAACTGGTGCAGGCGCTTGATGCCGCCTTGGCAGGACAGCCGCTCAAGGCAGCGGCTGCGCCCGGCTCGGCGGCCAAGACGCAGGCGTTGCGCCAGACACCGGGCCCCGGCGGCTCCAAGAGGGGTCTGCTCTGGGGCGTTGGCGGGGCGGTCGTGGCGGCACTTTTGGCCGGCGGATTCTTTCTCGCCAACGACAATCCGTTGCGGCCGCTGGCGATGTCCGGCGGTGGTGCGCCGGCCCCAGTGAGAACGGTTGAACAAGCCCGCACGATAGAGACCCCAAAGCCTGTGGCGGTGCCGCAGCCGTCGCCGGTGAGGCAGAAAGTGCAGCGGGTTGCCGAACTGCTGCGCGGCGCCGAGGCGGATCTCAAGGCGCAGAGGCTGGCGAAGCCGTCCGGAGGGAACGCCTTGGAGAAGTACCGGGAGGTGCTGAGGATGGAGCCGGGGAATGTGCAGGCCCGGACCGGCCTGGAGAGGGTGGCCGCCGCTTACGTGGCGTTGGCGCGGCAGGCGGTCTCGGCCCAGGCGTTTGGTAAGGGTCGCGGCTATCTCGACGCCGCTCAGGAGGCGGCGCCTGGTTATGCGGAGATTGCCTCGCTGCGTACGGAGGTGTTGGCGGCGGAGGCGGCTGCGCAGAAGCGGCTTGAGGAGGAAGCCCGTCGACAAGACGAACTGGTCCTAAAGCAGCAAACCGAGCAGGAAGCCCAATTGCAGGCCGAAATAGCCGAGAAGAAGAGCCGGGAGGAGGCGGCGCGCCTGTTGGCCACGAAGATGGAATTCGTCCTGGTCAAGGGCGGCTGCTACCAGATGGGGGACTCCTTCGGCGGCGACCAAATCGACCAGAGGCCGGCGCACGAGGTCTGCGTCGACGATTTCTATCTCGGCAAGACCGAGGTGACGCAGGGTCAGTGGCGAAAGGTGATGGGGAGTACAATTTCTCAGCAAAGGGATAAAGTAAATCGTAGTTGGGCGCTCCGGGGAGAAGGGGACTCGTATCCGATGTATTACGTAAGTTGGGATGAGACCCAGGACTTTTTGCGCAAACTAAACCAGCAGAGCGGCAAGACCTACCGCCTGCCGACGGAAGCCGAGTGGGAATACGCGGCGCGCAGCGGCGGCAAGAATGAGAAGTACGCCGGCGGCGACAACGTTGATGCGGTCGCCTGGTATGACGGCAACAGCGGCAACCAGACCCACCCGGTGGGGCAGAAGCGGCCGAATGGTTTGGGACTCTACGACATGAGCGGCAACGTCTGGGAGTGGTGCGGAGACTGGTATGCCCGCGGCTACTACGGCAAGAGTCCACGCAACAATCCGGCGGGTCCGTCGGCGGGCTCGGGCCGCGTGTTTCGCGGCGGCGGTTGGGGCGGCGGGCCGGGTTTCGTTCGTTCGGCGTTTCGCGGCTGGGACTCGCCCGGCGACCGCAGCCACTTCCTCGGCTTCCGGCTGGCCTTCCCCGCCAGGTAACCGGTGCAGGCCGGAGGGAGGCACGGGGGAGGGCGGACGGAGCCGCCCGGACCAATGCAGAGCGTGGCCGGAATTGCAGGCGTCTTGCATTTTAGATGCGGTTGTTCTGCAGCAGCGGCAGTTCCTTCGGGTTCCGGTGAGCGGAGGTAGACTGAGAATCCCACCCCCTTCGCCAAAAGTGAAAAAAGGCCAGTCGATCCAGGTTGGTCTCTTTTTTTACTTTTGCTGGAGGTCTCGTTGGTCAGAAGGTTGTTGTTTCCCAATTAATTGCCCGCAGCCAATCTGGCAGTGAATTTAATATGGTTGAATATGGGTGACAGGGCGTCGGTTCTCCTGGATGCTGTTTGCTTTGGCCTTTTCCTTGATGACGCTCACCCAAGCGCTGAGCGTCTGCCGTTTTTTCTTCGCAGAGACCGGCCCTGTGCTCGACGTTGCGGCGGGTGGGCTCATCCGGTTGTTTGTCTCTGTCTTTTTGTTTGGTGGTATTCGTTCGATTTTCGCTTCCGCCGCCGGGACGGCACCGAGCTGTGGGCGATCTTTTCCGCCAACCTGCTGGTGGATGAACAGGGGCGTTTCTGGGGGCCGTGGGGGTGGTCACCGACATAACCGAGCGCCTTTCCTTTGGAAGGCGGCAGTTGCGGGTTGCCTTGCGTGACCCGCTGACCGGTCTGCCCAATTGCACCCTTCTGGAAGACCGTCTGGTTCAGGCGCTGTCCCAGGCTCGTCGCTACCATTAGCTGGTGGAAATTCTTTTCATCGACCTCGACCATTTTAAGCCGGTCAATGACTCCTTGGGGCACCAGGCGGGAGACTCTATCCTCAAGGACGTTGCCGCCAAACTGGCCTGCAGGATCAGGCAGATCGATACGGTGGCGCGTTACGGTGGTGATGAATTTGTTGTTGTCCTGCAGAACCTGTCCGATGCCGAGGAGGCCGGGCATCTGGCTGCGGCTTTGTCGAACTCCTCGGCCAAACCTTCACTGTCGATGGCCTGACTCATGTACTGGGGGAAGCATCGGCATCAGCTTGTATCCCGAAGACGGCCCGACTCTGATCCGTCATGCGGATCTTGCCATGTATCGGACCAAGGAGGAGGGTGTCGGGCGATATCGGTTCAGCTGTCAATGCGCCTGATTCGAATCTCCTGCTCAAGCTGTTTGCGCTTGCCCTGTTGACAAACTCCGACAAATCCGGTACAAAGCGTCTCCGTGCTGGCCGCCGCCGGCCAGAAAATCCTTTACAGCTATACCCCCTTGATGTATTCTGCACAACCTGCGGAGAGGTGACCGAGAGGCCGAAGGTGCACGACTGGAAATCGTGTGTACCGCAAGGTACCGAGGGTTCGAATCCCTCCCTCTCCGCCAGCTTCATTCTCCCCTTCGACAAGACCGGCGCCTATTGCCGACAGAAGTGACAGCCGGGTCCCGCGCAACGGACGGCCGCGAACCCCGTCAGGCCCGGAAGGGAGCAGCGGCAGTGGCCCCAGCCGTGTGCCGCGGGGGTGCCTGGCTGTCACTTGTGCCGGCAATCTTTTCCGGTTCCCTTGGCGCGCCTACCTATTTAACTCTACGGAGACCCTTGCGCCCCATGTCTTATATGGTATTGGCCCGCAAATGGCGCCCCCAGAGCTTCGAGGACCTGGTTGGCCAGGAACATGTCAGCCAGACCCTGGGGAATGCCATCCGGACCGGGCGGGTCCATCACGCCTTTCTGTTTACCGGTGCCCGGGGGGTGGGCAAGACTTCAGCCGCCCGCATCCTGGCCAAGGCCCTCAACTGCGAGCGCGGGCCTTCCCCGGCCCCTTGCAACGAATGCCCCTCCTGTCTGGAAATCACCGCCGGCCAGGGAGGAGACGTTTTTGAAATCGACGGTGCCTCCAATACCGGCGTCGATGACGTGCGCGAACTGCGCGAAAATATCCGCTATCTTCCTTCCCGCTGCCGCTACAAGATATTCATCATCGACGAAGTCCACATGCTCTCTATCAACGCCTTCAACGCCCTCCTGAAGACGCTGGAAGAGCCGCCCGAGCACGCCAAGTTCATCTTCGCCACCACCGAACCGCACAAGATTCCGATCACTATCCTGTCGCGCTGCCAGCGCTTCGATTTCCGCAAGATCTCTCTGCCGCGGGTGCTTGCCCGCCTCCGGCAGATCGTCGATGCCGAAGGAATCGGCATCTCCGACCGCTCTCTCGGTCTGGTGGCGCGAAGGGGCGAGGGAAGCATGCGCGACGCCCTCTCCACTCTGGATCAGGTCATTGCCTTCTGCGGCGAAAGAGTCAGCGATGAGGATGTCCAGGGGTTGCTCGGCATGGTCGACCGCCGGCTTCTGCTCGACACCGCCGAAGGGTGGCTGCAGCACGACAGCCGCCGGGTCCTCGAAGCGGTGCGCCGGGTGGACAACCTCGGGCACTCTTTTCGCCAATTCTGCCAGGAACTGGTGGAAGTCTGCCGCTCGCTGATTCTTTGCAAGGTGCTGTCGGAACCGGACGAACTCCTGGAGGCGACCGCCGATGAGCTGCGGGAGTTGCAGTCCCTCGCCGCGACGACGGCCCTGGAGGATCTGCAGCGGGCACTTGCGCTGCTGCTCAGGGCCGAGGCCGACCTGGCCATGTCATCCTATCCCCGGCTGACGCTGGAAATGGCCTTGGTCCGCCTGTCGCAACTGCCGCCGGCGCGGGATGTTGCCACCCTGGTGCGCAAGCTCGAAGAGCTCGAATGGCGTTTGGCCGGCAGCGGTGCTGATCTGCCAGCACCGACTGCCGCTTCCCGGCCTCCTTCTCCGGTGATGAGAGAGGGGGCGCCGCCAAAAAAGGCTGAAGCCCCGGCATCCCCCGCCGCTGGCGACACGGGATGGAAGGGGCTGGTCGACCATGTCAAGGGACGTCGCCCCCTGCTCGCATCTCTGCTGGAACACGGCAGTCTCATCACACTGCAGTTGCCTCTGCTGGACATCGGATTCCCGGCCCACTCATTTCTGCTTGAGCAGGTTCGCGATCCCGAAGCCCTGGCGGCGCTGCAGGAATTGGCAGCTGGCTTTTTCGGAGAGCCGGTGATGATCCGTATCTCTCCACTGGACGGTCCGCAGAAGGCTGTCCCATCGCTGCTCGAGGAACGTCAGGCCCAGGAGTCGGACCGCAAAAAGCGCCTGCGAGAGGACGCTTTGGCCCATCCCATGGTTAAGGCGACCCTGACCGTGTTTGCCGGTGAGGTGAAAGAAGTCAAGCCGATCGACAAGGGATTTGTCTGAAAGGCAGCGATCCGCCACCGGCAATAGGTGAAAAGCATTTCAGCTCTACGACGACGGAGGTAAAGCAGATGTCCAAAGGTTTGGGAAATATCATGAAGCAGGCGCAGCTCATGCAGCAGAAAATGGCGCGCATGCAGGAGGAACTGGAGGGTCGCCAGGTCGAGGCTTCGGCGGGTGGCGGGATGGTGACGGCAGTGGTCAACGGCAAGCAACAACTGCTGTCGCTGAAAATCGAGAAGAGCGTAGTTGACCCTGAAGACGTGGAGATGCTTCAGGACCTGGTCATTGCCGCGGTCAACGAGGCGGTCAAAAAGAGCCAGGAGATGATGCAGGCCGAGATGGGCAAAATCACCGGAGGCTTCAATCTCCCCGGACTCATGTAGGGTGGTTGATTGCCCTTTCGTTGAGAGGGTCTTTGCCCGGGTTGTCTGATTGCCCTGAATCCGTATACATTAAAACCTTGATTCGCACAGCGAAAGCATGGTATAGCATCTCAGTGGTCAGACCATCGGTTGGGGTTTTTTAAGGTCAGTGTAAGAAAACTTGAGCCATCTTAAAAAAATAAAACGCCATTTTAAAGAATTGGATTTTTGCTTTAGCTCATGCTAGACTCCATCCCGTCTTTCGCCCGACTGGTCGCAGAGTTGGCCAAATTTCCGGGGATCGGACAGAAGACTGCGACCCGGCTGGCTTTTTTTATTCTGCGTCAGCCGTCCGTTGAAGCAGAAGCTTTGGCTGCAGCCATCCGGGAGCTGAAGGCGAAGGTCGGTTTCTGCTCGACCTGTTTTCATATTACGGAGAGTGACCCCTGTCCCCTTTGTGCCGACCCGGGGCGCGATGACCGCCTGCTCTGCATCGTCGAAGAGCCGCAGGACCTCATCGCCGTCGAACGTAGTCGCTCCTTTCGCGGTCGCTACCATGTGCTGCACGGAGCGCTTTCTCCACTCGACGGTGTCGGTCCGGATGAACTGCGGATTCGTGAACTGGTCTCCCGTCTTGAATCCGGGCAGGTGCAGGAAGTGGTGGTTGCTACCAATTTCACCGTCGAAGGGGAAGCCACTGCCCTCTATCTGGCCAGGTTGATCCGCCCCCTCGGCGTCCGCGTTACGCGTCTGGCGCACGGCATCCCCATGGGAAGTGACCTGGAGTACGTCGACGAGGCGACTGTCAACCGGGCGGTGGCAGGCCGTCGGGAAATCCTGTGAGAAAGCCGGGGCGCAGGTTGTTTTTCTGCCGCCCTTGCATATACTGCATACTCTGCATGGCACCATCATAGGCAGCCTTTGCCGCACCCGGGCACTCGATAAGGCATCCGCAGCGAATACCAAGCAAAAGGAGGAGTTCATGGCAAGAAAGATGGTCAACATTGACGGCAATACCGCGGCAGCGCATGTGGCGCATGCGACCAACGAGGTGATTGCCATCTATCCCATTACCCCCTCGTCGGTCATGGGGGAGATTTCCGACGCCAAGAGTGCCGTCGGCGAGAAGAACATCTGGGGAACGATTCCCAAGGTCGTTGAGATGCAGTCCGAAGGCGGCGCTGCCGGCGCCGTGCACGGGGCGCTGCAGGCCGGGGCACTGACCACCACCTTCACGGCCTCCCAAGGCCTGCTGCTGATGATCCCCAACATGTTCAAAATCGCCGGCGAGCTGACTTCGACGGTCTTCCATGTCAGTGCCCGAGCCATCTCGGCTGCCGCCCTGAACATCTTCGGCGACCACTCCGACGTCATGGCCTGCCGCCAGACCGGCTGGGCCATGCTCTGCTCCAACAACGTCCAGGAGGTCATGGACTTCGCCCTGATCGCCCAGGCGGCGACCCTCGAGTCGCGGGTCCCCTTCCTGCACTACTTCGACGGTTTCCGCACCTCCCACGAAGTGCAGAAGGTCGAAGAGCTTACCCAGGACGACATGCGTCACCTGATCGACGACGAACTGGTGCGCGCCCACCGCGCCCGCGCCCTCTCCCCCGAGCATCCGGTGCTGCGCGGCACCGCCCAGAACCCGGACGTCTATTTCCAGGGTCGCGAGACGGTCAATCCCTACTACACCAAGGTCGCCGGCATCGTCCAGGCGGCGATGGACAAGTTCGCTAAACGCGTCGGCCGCCAGTACAAGCTGGTCGATTACGTTGGCGCTCCCGACGCCGAGCGCGTCGTCGTTATCATGGGCTCCGGCGCTGACTGTGTTGAAGAGACCGTCAACTACCTCGTTTCCAAGGGTGAGAAGGTCGGCCTGCTCAAGGTCCGCCTCTTCCTACCTTTCCCCATCGAGCAGTTCGCGCAGGCACTGCCCAAGACGGTGAAGAAGATTGCAGTTCTCGACCGTACCAAGGAGCCCGGCTCCATCGGTGAGCCTCTGTATCACGACGTACGTACCGCGATCGGCGAGGCGATGGAGCAGCAACTCCTCGATCTGCCTCGCTACCCGGTCATCGTTGGCGGCCGCTTCGGCCTCGGCTCCAAGGAATTCTCCCCGGCCATGGCCAAAGCGGTCTTCGATAACCTCTCCCTCGACAAGCCGAAGAACCACTTCGTGGTCGGCATCAAGGAAGACGTTACCGACTGCAGCCTCAATTTCGACGAGAGTTTCAAGATCCCCAGCAACGTCTATGCTGCCATGTTCTACGGCCTCGGCTCTGACGGCACCGTCGGCGCCAACAAGAACTCGATCAAGATTATCGGCGAGACGACCGACAACAACGTCCAGGCCTACTTCGTCTACGACTCCAAGAAGGCTGGCAGCATGACCACCAGTCACCTGCGCTTCGGCAAGGAGGTGATCCGCTCCCCCTACCTGATCGACAGCGCGGACTTCGTTGCCTGTCACAACTTCTCCTTCCTCGAGAAGTACGACATGCTCAAGAGCGCCAAGCAGGGGGCGACCTTCCTGCTCAACAGCCCCTTCGGCAAGGACGAGATCTGGGCCCATCTGCCCAAAGAGGTGCAGCAACGCATCATCGACAAGAAACTCAGGTTTTTCGTCATCGACGGTGTGCGGCTGGGCAACGAAATCGGCCTCGGTCCCCGCATCAACGTCATCATGCAGACTGCCTTTTTCAAGATCTCGAACATCATCCCGCTGGACCTGGCTATCGAAGAGATCAAGGACGCCATCGTTAAGAGCTATGGCAAGGCCGGCGAGAAGGTGCTGGCCATGAACAACAAGGCCGTCGACGTTGCCCTGGAGAACATCCAGGAGGTTGCGGTTCCTGCCGTGGCCGACAGCCAGTTGCGGATGAAGCTCGGCCTGGGAGCCGAGGCTCCCGATTTCGTGCGCAATACCCTCGGCCCCTTGATCGACGCCCAGGGTGACAGCGTTCCTGTCTCGGCCATGCCGGCCGACGGCACCTTCCCGACCGGCACCGCCATGTACGAGAAGCGCAATATCGCCGTCAACATCCCCGTGTGGGACGAGGAGCTTTGCATCCAGTGCGGCATCTGCTCTTTCGTCTGCCCCCATGCCACTATCCGAATGAAGATCTACGAGGCGGACAAGCTGGCCGGGGCCCCCGCGGCATTCAAGTCCTGCGAGGCGAAAGGCAAGGAGCTGGCCGGCAAGAAGTTCACCCTGCAGGTTGCGCCCGAAGACTGCACCGGGTGCGGCGCCTGCGTCTTCAACTGCCCGGCCAAGAGCAAGGAAGATCCCAATCACAAGGCGATCAACATGCAGTTCCAACCCCCTCTGCGCGAGCAGGAGGCGAAGAACTGGGACTTCTTCCTGGCGCTGCCCGATACCGACGCAGCGCTGATCAACCGTGCCAGCCTCAAGGGAAGCCAGTTGCTGCCGCCGATGTTCGAGTTCTCCGGCGCCTGCGCCGGCTGCGGCGAAACCCCCTTCGTCAAGCTTTGCTCCCAGCTCTTCGGGGACCGCATGCTGGTGGCCAACGCCACCGGTTGCTCCTCGATCTACGGCGGCAACCTCCCGACCACGCCCTGGACCACCCGCAAGGACGGCCTGGGTCCCGCCTGGAGCAACTCGCTGTTCGAAGACAATGCCGAATTCGGTTTCGGCATGCGCCTGGCGGTGGACAAGTCGAACGAGTACGCCCTGGAGCTGCTCGATCGAATCCCGGCCGACCACCTCAAGATGGCGGGACTCAAAGATCTGGTGGCTGAGATCAAGGGGGCCGACCAATCGACCCAGGAAGGGATCGAAGCCCAGCGCGGGCGTGTCGCCAAGCTCAAGGAAGGTCTGAAGGGTTGCCCTGATGGCGACGCCAAGCAGCTGCTCAATGTCGCCGACTACCTGGTCAAGAAGTCGGTCTGGATCCACGGCGGCGACGGCTGGGCTTACGACATCGGCTACGGCGGTCTCGACCACGTGCTCGCCTCCGGCGAGAACGTCAACGTGCTGGTGCTCGATACCGAGGTCTACTCCAACACCGGCGGCCAGGCCTCCAAAGCGACCCCGCTTGGCGCTGTGGCGCAGTTTGCCGCCGGCGGCAAGCGCATGCCGAAGAAGGACCTCGGCATGATCGCCATGACCTACGGCAACATCTACGTCGCCAAGGTGTCGATGGCCAACCCCGCCCAGGCAGTCAAGGCGATGCTCGAGGCGGATGCCTACGACGGCCCCTCGCTGATCATTGCCTATACCCACTGCATCGCTCATGGCATCGACATGGCCTCGGCGGTGGACGGTTGCAAACAGGCCGTGGCCGCCGGTCACTGGCCGCTGTTCCGCTACGACCCGCGGCTGGCCGAGCAGGGGCAGAACCCGCTGCAGCTCGACTCCAAGGCGCCGACCATCTCCTTCGAGGAGTACGCCCAGAAGCAGAACCGCTACCGGGTGCTGAAGAAGGCCAACCCCGAGGTGGCAGCCAAGTTGATGGAAGAGGCCAACAAGGTTACAGCAACGCGCTACGACCTCTATAAGAAGCTCGCCGAGATGCAGGCCGACTGCGGCAGCAAGAAATAAACAGAGAGGTTTTCGCAAGACAAAAGAACTCCCGGCAGGCGCCCTGCCGGGAGTTCTTTTTGGTCCTTGACGCCTCCCCGTTCCGGCCGGAAAACTCCTTGATAGTTCAAGGCATCGATGCTATAAAATCCTCTGGCGTGGGAAACCTTTCAAGGAGTGAATACATGTTTGGCCCTCAGTCTACCTTCGTCATGTATGACGAGGAGCTCAAGAGAATAAACGCCGTCATCGAGAAGCTGCTGCGCGAGTCCAACTCCAAGGTCATCTTCCTGGTGGACAAGAACGGTCAGTTGATCTCCGCCGTTGGGGAAACCGAACATCTCGACACCACCAGCCTCGCCTCGCTGACCGCCGGCAATATCGCTGCGACCGGTGGTCTCGCCAAGCTGATCGGTGAGAAGGAGTTTTCCATCCTTTTTCACGAGGGGGAAAAGGACAACCTGCATATTTCGATTGTCGCCG
>DATBML010000418.1:0-2790 GCA_036554885.1 Desulfuromonadales bacterium | reverse complement strand
GGCCTCCATGGGGGAGCAGGCTGAACACGCCGTCGAGTACCGGGGCTTTGCCGCCACCGCCCGGCAGGAAGGCTTCGCCGAAATCGCCGCCGTGTGGGAAGCCGTCGCGGTGGCGGAACGGCAGCATGAAAAACGGTTCCGGGCCCTCCACGCCAACCTGGAAGGCGGCCGGGTTTTCCTCCGGGAACAGGAAGTGACCTGGCGCTGCCGCAACTGCGGCTATCTGCACGAGGGGAAGGGAGCGCCGGAGCAGTGCCCCGCCTGCGCCCATCCGCAGGCGCATTTCGAGCTCCTCGGGGAAAACTGGTAGCGAAAATCCGAACCCGGTTCAGACTCATCCATAAAACCCACGCCATTACAGGGAGGACTTGCCATGACAACCAAGGAAAATCTTTCAGATGCCTTCGCCGGCGAAAGCCAGGCCAACCGAAAATACCTGGCTTTTGCCAAGCAGGCCGAGGTCGACGGCTACCCCCAGGTGGCCAAACTGTTCCGGGCCGCGGCCCATGCGGAAACGGTCCATGCCCTGGCCCACCTGCGGGCGATGGGTGGAATCAAGAAAACTGCCGAGAACCTGGCCGCCGCCATCGAAGGCGAAGGGTTCGAATTCCAGCAAATGTATCCCCCCTATCTCCAGCAAGCCAAGGACGAGGGGGACAAGCTGGCAGAAATCTCCTTCCGCAACGCCCTGGCCGTGGAAGAGATTCATCACGACCTCTACAGCCGGGCCCTGCAGGCGGTAAAGGCCGGCGGCGACCTGCCGGGCCGCAAGGTCTATGTCTGCGAAATCTGCGGCAACACGGTCTATGACCATGCACCCGAGCGTTGCCCGGTCTGCGGAGTTCCCAAGGAAAGGTTCGGCGAAATCGCCTGAATCAACCCCTGCGAAGAGACCGGAAACCGCTGCGTTTCCGGTCTCTTCCCGTTGCGGAGCAGTGCCGGATGAACGAGCAAAAGAGCCGTTGGGTCTGCAGCGTCTGCGGGTATGTCCACCAGGGGCCGCAGCCCCCGGACTGCTGTCCGGTGTGCGGCGTCACGCCGGACATGTTTGAACTCCAGGCCCAGGTCGACCGTCCGGAACCACCGGCCGTGATCGATCGCTGGTCCTGCCTGAACTGCGAGCACATCCACGCCGGCGCGACCCCGCCGGAGACCTGTCCGGTCTGCGGTCTGCCGGCCGATCAGTTCGAAGCCTCGCCTCCTGAACCCGTCGTCGGCGGTCCGGCCAAGGAACCGGTCGCAGTCGCCATCATCGGTGCCGGGATCGCCGGGGTTTCCGCCGCCGAAGCCGTCAGGAAAACCTCTGCCGCGGCCAAGGTCATCCTGCTGAGCAAGGAACCGCACCTCCCCTATTTCCGGCTCAACCTGACCCGCTATCTCGCCGGCGAAATCACGGCGGAGCAGTTGTTCATCCATCCCGAGGCCTGGTACCGCGAGAACAACATCGAACTGCGACTGTCCACGGAAGTCCGAACTATTGATGCCGAGGGCAAACGCCTGACCCTGCGCGACGGCGATGTTCTTCCCTATGATCGCCTGATCGTGGCCATGGGCGCCCATTCCTTCGTCCCTCCCATTCCGGGTGCCAACCGGGAGAATGTCACGGTCCTGCGCACCCTTCGGGATGCCGAATTCATTCTCGGGCAATGTCGTCCCGGTCTGCCGTGCGTCATCATCGGCGGCGGCGTTCTGGGGCTGGAGACGGCCGGCGCCCTGGCGCGGCGCGGAGCGGATGTCACCGTGCTCGAGGGTTACGGCTGGTTGATGCCCCAGCAGCTCGACCGGACCGCCGGCGATCTGCTGGCCAGGCACGCCGCCAGCCTCGGCATCCGGGTCCGCACCGATGTCCGGATCAAGCAGCTCGAAGGAGACGAGCGTGTCGGCAGCGTCATCCTTGAGGACGGCGAAAGCGTTCCGGCCGAACTGGTGGTCATCGCTGCCGGGGTCCGGCCGAACAGTTACCTGGTGCGCCAGGCGCACCTGGAAGTCAACAAGGGGATCCTGGTTACCGATACCCTGCAAACCACAGGGAAGGACATTCTGGCCATCGGTGATGTTGCCGAGCATCGCGGGGTGACCTACGGCACCTGGGCCCCGGCTCAGTTTCAAGGCACCATCGCCGGCATGAACGCCGTCGGCGCAACGATCGAATTCGCCGGCATTCCCCGCTCCCATGCACTGAAGGTTCTCGACTTCGAGCTGTTCAGCATCGGCCAGGTCCATCCCCTGGATGGCAGCTATCAGTCCTTTGCAGCGACGAGCGGAAACCGGTACCACTCCTTTGTCTTTCACGACGGGCAACTGGTCGGCGCCATTCTCCTGGGCGAGACGGGGCTGTCGGCCGTCATCAAAAAGCTGATCGAAGAAAAAACCGCCTGCGCCGACCTGCTGAGCCGCAACCCCGGAGTTTCGGATATCCTTTCCTTCCTTGAGAAATATTCAAGCCGCTGCTGACGAATCTGAATGACAAAGGCCGCACCCGGGTTCGAGCGCGGCCTTTGACACAGATTCAAACTGCCGCAGTCTAGCGCATCATCTCGAACCACTGGTTCTCGCAGGTCTCGTCCTTGATATCGAGGAACTTGTTGGCAATCATGGTCAGCATGTTGACCGCCCCCTGGTAGCCGACCACCGGGCTGCGGTGCAGGTTGACCCGGTCGATGATCGGGAAGCCGATGCGGAACAGGGGAATCTTGGCGTCTCTTGCCGCCCACTTGCCGTGGGTGTCGCCGATCATGCCGTCGACGGGGTCGGTGACCAGAAGAGAGCGCATGTGCCAGAGGTCCTTGT
>DATBML010000404.1:0-5493 GCA_036554885.1 Desulfuromonadales bacterium | reverse complement strand
GGAAATCCGCATGGCGGTGGTCGATCCACGTTTCCTCCAACCCCTCGACCGGGAACTGATCGCCGATGAAGCGCGTCGCTGCGGCCTGATCGTCACGGTGGAAGAAAATGTCCGGCATGGAGGGTTCGCTTCGGCGGTACTCGAACTGTTGGCCGAGGAGGGGCTTTCTCCCAGGGTGCTGAGCATTGGCCTCCCGGATGCGTTCATCGAGCAGGGCAGCCAGGAAGAACTGCGGGCCCGCTATGGTTTGGATGCAGAGGGCCTTGCCGGAAGCATACGACAGTTCTTAGGGCTTGCCGGCGCCAGAAGGTCAGCTGGATGCGGGCACTAGAAGAGATTTACCTCTTTTCCGACCGCCTGATTGTGCAGTTGGCGTCCTGCCGGTTTATCGGCAGGGCGCTTTTTAGTGTGTTATGAAAACTCGAGAGGAAGACGTTGCCGAATCGCCGTCACTGCTCGGGTTTGAGCAGATCTGTCGTCTGCTGCAATGGGTGGAAGCCCGAAGATGCTGCCTGGGTAGAGAACGCAAATTTTCGTGGTTCGCCCGAATCTACGGGATGACCCTGGTCTTGGCCCGGGAGACGTAAGTTTTCATGCATGTAACAGTCGGAAGCTTTTGGTCAGATGGTTCGGTCACCGCCCAACGTAAAATAAAACGTCGCCCCCTTGCCCGGCTCCCCCTCGGCCCAAACCCGGCCGCCGTGCCGCCTGACAATCCGTTCCACGGTGGCCAGGCCGATGCCGAAGCCTTCGGATTCCTGGGCACCGGGGAGGCGCTGGAAAGGCGTAAAGAGCTTGTCCGCGTTCGCCATGTCGAATCCGGTTCCATTGTCGCGGACGAAGCAGACAGTTTTTCCGTCGACTTCCGTGGTGTCGAGCTCGACGACCCCCTCCTCCCGCGATCCGGTGTACTTCCAGGCGTTGCCGAGGAGGTTGTCCAGCACCACTCGCAACAGGTTGACATCGCCCTGGACCTGCAACCCTTCCGCGATATGGAAGGTGACCCGGCGCGCGGGCTCGCTCAGCCGCAGCTCCGCGGCCACCTCCTGCGCCATGGCGGAGAGATCGACGTTTTCCCGGTGCGGTTCGATGTGGGCCAGGTGGGAGAAGTTGAGCAGAGCGTCGATGAGCCGGTTCATGCGCCAGGTGCCGTCGTATACCTCCTGCAGGTAACCCTTGCACTGCTCATCGAGCCTGTTGCCGCACACCTCCCTGAGTACCTGGCAGAAGCCGCTGATCGCGGTCAACGGCTTGCGCAGGTCGTGGGCGACAGTATAGTTGAACGCCTCCATTTCCCGGTAGGCGGCCTCCAGCTCGGCGGCCCGCCCCGCCAGGTCGGCGTTCAGCCGCGCGATCTCTTCCTCCATCCGCTTTCGCTCGGTGATGTCCTTCACGATGCTCAGCATATACCGGTCGCCGTTGAAATCGATGAAATCCGCGGAGAAGAGCACCCTCAAGGTGACGCCGTCCTTGCGCCTCAGGGTGGCTTCGAAGTCCCGTACTGTGCCGTACTCTTCCAAACGCCGGATCAGGTGGTCCCGCTCAGCCCTGCTTTCCCAGACGCCGAGTTCCAGCATGGTCTTGCCGACCACCTCCTCGCGCCGGTACCCCAGAACTCTCAGCCCCGTTTCGTTCATGTCGATGCATCTTCCTTCCGCCAGGGTCGTGATGCCGATGAGGGCGGGGACGGAATGGAAGATTTTGGATAACTTCAGCTCGGACTTGCGGAGCGCTTCCTCGGCCTGCCTGCGTTCGGTGATATCCTGACACACGACCAGGACGTTGAGCGCGCCGTTCAGGTCATACACCGCCTGCGCTACTTCCTCCACCCACAGCAGTTCCCCGTCTTTACGGACCTTGCGGAACTGCCAGCGGTACACCTGATTGGGGTTCTGCAGGCACCTCCGCAACTGTGCGGCCACGCCGGTGCGATCGTCCTCGAAGAAGATCTTCAGCACCGGCTGACCTTCCAGTTCGTCGATCGTGTAGCCCAGTTGGCTGGCGCAAGATGGATTGACCGAGAGCATCGTCAAATCGGCATCGAGGGTAGCGATCATGGTCGGGTTGTCGCTATACAAGGCCCGATAGCGGGCTTCGCTGAAGCGCAGGGCTTCCTCTGCCCGCTTGCGTTCGGTGATGTCGGTCAGCGAGCCGACGACGGCTACAGTCTTCCCGTTTACGACGACCGGCGTCTCGTTGACCTCGGTCCAGATTTTACGCCCGGTTCGTCCGATGCATTCGACCTGGTACGGCGGCTGCCGCTGCCCGGTGTCGATGGCCCGCTGCGTGGCCTCGATCGCGAACCGGTTGACGGGATTGTCGGAGATGAACTCCGTCCACCGCACCAGCGCCTCTTCCGGCTCGCAGTCGAAAAACTGCCGTGACTGCGGACTGATATAGGTGAGGATATGGTCGGCGGTGTGCATGTAGAAGAGGTTCGTGCTGTGCTCGACAATATTCCGCAGTTTTCTTTCCTCTTCCCGAAGCGCTGTCTCCACCCGCTTGCGCTCGGTGATGTCGCTGACGAAGGCCAGAGCGAGAACGCCGTTGACGGTTTCGATAAAGCTCAGGCTGATTTCAACGGGAAACTCGCTGCCGTCCTGACGGCGCCCGGCCAGGTCAAGAAGTTGGCCCATCGGCCTGATTCCGGGCTCTGTGAAGAAATGTGCCGCGTGCGCTTCATGGACGTTGCGGAAACGTTCGGGAACGAGAACGGCATGGGGCTTGCCGATGAGGTCCTTCCTTTGGTAACCGAACATTTGTTCGGCGCGGGCATTGACCAGCAGTATGGTCCCGGAGGCATCGGTGATGACGACCCCTTCGGCGATCGACTCCAAAAGGGTGCGTACCGTGACATCGCCCTGGAAGAGCCCGGAAGCAAAAGCTATTTGCTGCTGGATTCTCAGCTCCTGTTCCAGGCGCGCCTTTTCCTGGTCGATGTCGGATGCGGGCATGGAATTCTCCGATCATTCAGGCTGACGGACGGTTAATAAAGAATAGGCGATTTCTAACAATTTACCAGTCGTGGATTGTGGCACAAGGCGGCAGTAAGCGGCAGGCGGGGCGGCGGGAGGAGATCCGGAGTTTTACCCGGAAGATGTTGAGTTGGGGAACAGGCCGAGAGGACGCCCGGCTCCGCCAAACGACTAAAGGGCGGCCAACCGGCCGCCCTTCAAGATTCCGCACATTTTCTCCAGTGGCACCCATTTCCGCTCCCATCCTGCTCCCTTTCGATGCGGCGGTTCCAGGGAGTCATCAGGGCGCGTCGACCCTGATCTCTCCCTTCATCCCGAGTGACGGATGGAACGGCTTGCCGCAGAAGAAGGGGTAAGCCCCTGCCGCCAGGGGTGGCAGGCGGATCTCGGTGGTCTGGCCGGCGGGAAGATCGACGTTGGCCAGGCTCTCCCCTTGCGGGTCGAGGACGGTCAAGTTGTGTGTTCTCCCTGCCACGTTCGTTACCTTGAGCAGCAGCGCCTCTCCCGTCCGGGCATGGATGAGATTCGGCTTGAATTCGAAGCTGCTGGCTTCGACTGTCACCCCGGTTTCGCCCGGCGGGACCTGGTAGGCGGCCTTCTTCGAAGCACAGCCTGCCGCCAGGACAGCCAGGCAGGTTGCCGCCAGGACGAGAGCGAGCATGCTATGAACCAGTGCATCGACGATCTTCATGGCGCGGCCTCCCCTTTTCGTTCCATGGCGGCTTACTTCAAGCCAGAGAGATAATCGACCAGAACCTTGAGATCCTTCTCGGGCAGGTTGGCGAATGCGGGCATCATGGTGTTGGGGTTTTTCCCCTTGGGGTTGACCAACTGCTCACGGATGTCCTTTTCCTTCAGTCGGCTGCCCACCCCTTTGAAGGCGGGACCGAGGGTGCCGCCTTCACCGTCGAGCTGGTGGCAGCCCTTGCACCCCAGGGAATTGATCAACTCCCGGGCGCGGGCGTCGTCGGCCGCCAGGGCGGGGGTCGCCAGGGCGAGGCTCAGGGCGGCAGTCGCCGCAAACTTCATCATGCTGGTCATGTCCATGGCTGTTCCGGATTCCTTTCTGTGGTTGATGTCTGGTGTCTGATCCTCTGGAAGAATACCCGAAGCCATCGGATTTGCAACAGCTTTTCTTTTTCTCCGCACGCTGAAAACAGTTGAAATCCGGGTCGCCCCCGGCTACTCTAGGTATCTCGTCAGCCCATCGTTAAGGAGAACCGCTCATGCTCATCGTCATGCATCACAGCGCTACCCGGGAACAGATTCGCGCCGTCCAGGAAGCAGTCGAGGCCATGGGCCTGCGGGCCGAACCGATTCCCGGCAGCGAGCGGACCGCCATCGGTGTTCTCGGCAACCAGGGCTACGTCGACGACGCCACCATCCGCGAACTGCCCGGCGTGCGCGAGGTCATCCATGTCAGTAAACCCTACAAGCTTGTCTCGCGCGATTTCCATCCGGCGCCGACGGTCGTCGATGCCGCCGGTGTCCAGGTGGGGGGTGGCCAAGTGCCGGTGGTGATTGCCGGTCCCTGCTCGATCGAGAGCGAGGAGCAGATGCTTGCCGCGGCGCGGCAGGTGAAGGCGGCCGGTGCCCGTATCCTGCGGGGCGGCGCCTTCAAGCCGCGTACCGGTCCGCACTCCTTCCAGGGACTGGGGATCGAGGGACTCAAGTACCTGCGGGCGGCCGGCGATGCGGCGGAACTGCCGGTCGTCACTGAGGTCATGCGCATCGAGCAACTGGATGCGGTCTGCCGCTACGCCGACATTTTGCAGATCGGCGCCCGAAACATGCAGAACTTCGACCTGCTCAAGGAGGTCGGCAAACTGAACCATCCGGTGCTGCTCAAGCGCGGCATGAGCGCCACCATCGAGGAGTTCCTCGCCGCCGCCGAGTACATCGTCGCCGAAGGCAATGGTCGGGTGATCCTCTGTGAGCGGGGAATCCGCACCTTCGAGAGGGCCACCCGCAATACCCTCGATCTTTCGGTGGTGCCGCTGATCCGCGAGATGAGCCACCTGCCGATCATCGTCGATCCCAGTCACGCCACCGGCAAGCGGGCCCTGGTGCCGGTCATGGCCAAGGCGGCCCTGGTGGCCGGCGCCCACGGCCTGATGATCGAGGTCCATCCCGAACCGGAGAAGGCTCTCTGCGACGGCGCCCAGAGTCTCAACGGCGAGGGGTTCGCGATGCTGATGAACGAACTGCGGGGGTTGTTGAAATATCTGGGGTACTAGTCCCGAGTCACGAGTCCCGAGTCCCGAGTCCCGAGTCCCGAGTCCAAGGTCCGAAGTCTTTGACCCGGGACCTTGGACCCGCGACCCGGGACCGCCTTTCAGGCCGCGTGCAATCTGAACAGCGTGATTTCTGGGCGGCAGCAAAAGCGTACCGGCAGGACGCT
The DNA here is from genome assembly GCA_036554885.1 of Desulfuromonadales bacterium. Lineage (GTDB taxonomy): Bacteria > Desulfobacterota > Desulfuromonadia > Desulfuromonadales > DASPGW01 > DASPGW01. The sequence goes on along the minus strand of DATBML010000404.1, from coordinate 117 downwards.
GGTGCCGATCCCCCGGGTGACGTAGAGGGGGGTGCGCGTTGTCCCCACCCGGAAGAGACCGGAGTAAAACGTTCCGGAGAAGCGCGGCAGGATCGGCGGCGGCAAGAGGGGGAGGCG
>DATBML010000375.1:0-4303 GCA_036554885.1 Desulfuromonadales bacterium | reverse complement strand
CTGGCGACCCGGGTGCACCGCCTCATCGAGGTCAGCCACGGGGGCGGCAGATGAGATTGTCGAGAGAGACGATGAGCTTGCTGAGCCATTGCCCGCCGGCCGGGTCTTTGGCCAGGGCGACGGCGATGTAGCGGTGCCCGTCGTGTTCGATGATGCCGCTGTCGGCGTGAAAGTTTTGCCAGGTTCCGGATTTGCGGTAGATTTTCGCGGTACGCCCGGCCTGCTCCAGCCCTTTGACGAACTTGTGGTGAATGGCCGGCTGGCCGAGAATTTCCTTCATTTCCCGGCTCATCTCGGGGGAAACCAGGCGGCCGGTTTCGAGCAGGTAGTAAAACCTGGCGACCTGAAAGGCGGTGGCGCCGTGGGAGAGGTTGTGCAGCGGGTCGCGCTTCCAGGCGGAGGCCTTGCCGTAATCCTTGCCGACCCAGAGACCGCCGTTCAGGGTGGGATCGTAGAGGCGGTAGCGGGGCGATTCCAGAAGACGGGCCAGGTAGTCCTTGCCGACCAGGTTCAGCATTTCGGTGGCGGCCTGGTTGGAGGAGTTGCGGATCATCCGGGTCAGTTTCTCCCGGAGAACGCTGGTGAGGGTCAGCTCCCCCCGGTCGATCCGGTCGAAGGCGCCGAGCAGAATGGCGATTTTCGGCAGGCTGGCGGCATACATCATCCGGTCGCCGTTGACCGACGCCAGCCGCGGCGCCTCGGGGTCGGTGATGTCGACCAGCGCGACGCAGAGGGACTTGTTGCGGACGGCCTGGTCCAGCTTGAGGGCGGCCAGAGAATCTTCCAGCCCCTTCTGCAGGGTCTGGTCGGCACAGACCTGCAGCGGCGGCAGCGGGGCCTGGGCCCGGGCCGGCAGGACCGAGAAAACGAGCAGAATCACCAGCAGGATACGCAGCACGGGAAAAGTCATAGGGGCGCAGTATAGCGAATTATCGAGGGAAAATGCAAGCAGGTGAGGTAAAAAAAGAGCCCGGGGAAGCTGCCGGGAGGGAGCCGAATCTCCGCACCCTGCAGATAAGGGCCTGTTTTCTTTTCCTGAATTTCCTGCTGATCATCATGGCCCTTTACCAGTTGAAGCCGGCCAGCCGCTCGCTGTTCATCCAGTTTCTGGGCGCCGACCGCCTGCCGTACGTCTGGATCGGGACGGCGGTGGTCATGGGGGGCCTGATTTCCTGGTACCATCGGCTGGTCGGCCGGCACTCGCGGGTCCGGGTGGTATTCGGCAGCTGTCTTCTCTTCGGGGCGCTGCTGATCCTTTTCCGGCTGTTGTTCCACCACCCGCATCCGGCGACCGCCACTGCGTTTTACGTCTTTGTCGACATCCTCGGGGTGGTCCTGGTGGAGCAGTTCTGGAGCCTGACCAACTCCATCTACAGTACGCGGGAAGGCAAGGCCTGGTACGGTTTCATCGGCACCGGCGGGCTGCTGGGGGGCGTGATCGGCGGCGGCGCGGCGGCCCTGATCCTCAACTATACGCCATTGCAGACCCCGGACCTGCTGCTCGTGGCCGCCGGGATCATTCTGTTCATTCTGCTGCTGACCTGGGTGATGGGACGGCTCGGGATCTATCGCGAAGTGGCGAACCGGGGACACCCCACCCGGTTCAAGGGGGGGTGGCGAACACTGCAGCAGAACCGTTATCTATTGCTGATCGCCGGCATCCTGCTGCTCGCCCAACTGGTCGATCCCATCGTGGAATACCAGTTTCTCAAAACGGTCGAAGGCCAATTTACCGAACTGGAGGCCCGCACCACGTTTCTTTCCGCCTTTTTCGGCGTTCTCGGAATGGTTTCCATCGCCGTCAACCTCGCCATTACCCCCCTGGTTCATCGCTATTTCGGCGTAATCGTCGGCCTGCTGGCCCAGCCCCTGGCATTGGGAGCCTGCTCTCTGGGCTTCTTCGCCCACCCCACCCTGCTGTTCGGGGCAGCAGCCAAGATCAGCGACCGGGGACTCTCCTATTCCATCAACCGGGCCTCCAAGGAACTGCTCTACGTCCCCATCGACTCGGTGCTGATCTACCAGGCCAAGGCCTGGATCGACATGTTCGGCTACCGCCTGTTCAAGATCTTCGGGTCCTTTGTCATTCTGATCTTCACCCAGTGGCTGCCTTTTCCCGTCGGGGTTCCCCAGCTCAGCTGGTTTACCTTCGGCATCTGTCTGCTCTGGCTCCTGCTCATCGCGGCCATCCGCCGGGAATATTTGAAGTTCGCCTGAAAACGACGCAATCGCCGGCGCCGGAACAAGATATCTTGACAGCTGGAGCCAGATGATTATCCTTGGAAAATCGTGACCTTCGCATGTGCCGGCAGAGGCGAAGGCAACCCCGGGAGGTGTCTATCCATGGCGATTGTGAAATGGGACCCGCTGCGCGAGCTGCGGGCGATGCAGGAGCAGATGAACCGGCTGTTCGAGATGAGCCGGGACCGCACGTTTGGCGAACCCTTCGAGCAGGGGCTCTGGCAGCCGCCGGTCGACATCTACGAAGACGACCGGGAGGTGGTGGTCAAGATGGAGGTGCCCGAGGTGGAGCAGAAAGACATCGACGTGCACATCGAAGAGGGTACCCTGATCATCCAGGGGGAGCGCAAGCTCGAGCGGGAGGAGAAGAAACACAACTATCACCGCATCGAACGCAGCTATGGCACCTTCCGCCGCAGCTTCTCCCTGCCGGCCACCGTCGACCAGGGAGAAGTGAGTGCCACCTGCGAAAAGGGGGTGCTCAAGGTCGTGCTGCCGAAGAAAGCAGCGACCCAGCCGAGACACATCGAGGTAGAAATAAAGTAGAACCGGTCCAGGGTCCAGGGTCCAGGGTCCCGGGTCCAAAGTCGAAAGTCCTGGATGCGGAGGGGAGCGTTTGTCCCGTTTCCTGCCCTGGGCTTTCGATTGTTTAGGATGCTCTCAAGACTTTGGATTCGTGGCATGTGACTATGTTTTTCCTCCCGCCGGGGCCGGTAGCATGTCGGCCTCCATCCCCTGCAGGTAGACGGTGCGACTGGGGAAGGCGATCTCCAGCCCCATGCCTTCCAGAATCTCCATGATCTTAAGACAGACATCCTCGCGTATCTCCAGGTGCTCGGGGAGCACCGCGGTGAAGGTGAAGCACTGGACAAGAATGTCCAGGGAGGAGGCCCCGAACTCGGTGAAGCGGACGAGGACGTTCTCCTTATCGAGGGCAGGGTGCTCCGCGAGCATGGCGCGGATGAGCTCCACCGCCTGGCGCATCTGGGCCGGCGTGGTGTCATAGGTGACGCCGACGGTGAAACGGATGCGGCGCTGAGTCATGCGGCTGAGGTTGTTGATCGCCATATTGGTGATGACGCTGTTGGGGACGCTGATCAGGCTTTTGTCGAAGGTGCGGATCTTGGTCGAGCGGAAGCCGACTTCCTCCACCGTTCCCTCGATATCCCCTGTCCTGATGTTCTCCCCGATGTGGAAGGGGCGGTCGACGATGATCATGAGCGAGCCGAAGACGTTGGCCAGGGTGTCCTTGGCCGCCAGGGCGACTGCCAGGCCGCCGATGCCGAGGGAGGCGAGCAGGCCGGAGATGGAGTAGCCGAGGTTCTGGATGGCCATCAGCGCGGCCAGGAAGATGATGAAGATCCGCAGGCTCTTGCGGATGAACGGCAGCAGGTGATCGTCGAGCGTCGACTCGGTGCGGCTGACCCATTGGCCGAGGTAGGCCTCGAGCAGCGTGACCATGTTGAAGGCGAACCAGGCGACGTCGAAGGTGACCAGCATCTTGAGCAGGGCGTAGGCGAAGCGCCGGACATTGACCGGCTCGGTCGGCAGCTGCAGGACCTGCACGGCGACAAAAAGACCGATGATGACAATCAGCAGCTCGGCCGGCTTCTTGAGCCCCACAAGAAAGAGGTCGTCGTAGCGGCTTTCCGTCTTTGCGACAACGGGGAAAAGGACGTGGGTGAAGACGTGCGCCAGCACTCTCTTCAGGATCAGGACGAGGATCAGGATGCCGCAGGCAATGGCGTAGCGGCCGAGGCCGATGCCGAGAAAGGTGCCGCTGAATATCTGTTCGATCGCTTCCATGCGCTTTTTCTCCTTGGGGAATTGCGCCTTTTAATAGCAGAAGCCCCAGGGGAATGCAAGGCTTGCGGTATCCTGTGCGGTATCCTGCCGCGAAACGGTCCGGTCGTTGGACGCCGCCGGCATTTCTGCTAAAATCAGAAACTGAACCCAACCAAGGGAGTTATCCGAATGGCAAAAAATCTCACCCGGAAGATTCTCGAGGCGCACCTGGTGGAAGGGCGGCTCGTCCCCGGCGAGGAAATCGCCATCAAGATCG
>DATBML010000260.1:0-5262 GCA_036554885.1 Desulfuromonadales bacterium | reverse complement strand
GCTCAACCGCCTGCGCGGCAAGGTAGCGGTGATCGGCTCGGGGCCGGCCGGTCTGTCGGTGGCGTCGATCCTGGCCAAGCAGAACTACCGCGTCACCGTCTTCGAGGCCCAGCAGAAGGCCGGCGGCGTCCTGCGCTACGGCATCCCTGACTACCGCCTCCCGCGGGAGGTGGTCGACAAGCAGATCGAGATCGTCCGCAACCTCGGGGTGCGGCTGGAAACCGGGGTAGTCATCGGCGAGGACCTGACCCTCGACCAACTATTCGCCATGGGCTACCAGGCGATCTTCATCGGCACCGGCACCGGCCTCTCCAAGCAGCTCGGGGTAGAGGGGGAAACCCTGCCCGGCGCCATGCAGGCGATCTACTTCCTGGAGACGGTTAGTCTGATCCGCGACGGCAGCCTTCCCGACCGCCCCTACCCGGTGCTCCCAGGTGACCGGGTGATCGTGGTCGGCGCCGGCAACGTCGCCGTCGATGCCGCCCGCACCGCCCTGCGCCTGGGAGCTTCGAGCGTCGAGGCGGTCGACATCGGGCCGGAGAAAGAGCGCCGCGCGAGCGACAAGGAGTACGCCGAGGCGCTGCACGAAGGGATCACCTTCCGCTTCCAGACGAGCGTGGTCAAGATTTTCGGCGACCGCAAGGTCGAGGGGGTGGTGCTGCAGCAGTTCACCCGCCAGGTCTCCGGGCGTGAGAGCTTCATCCTGCCGGTGCCGGGTACGGAGCAGGAGGTGGCGTGCGACAAGCTGATCATCGCCATCGGCCAGAAACCGTTCGCCCGCATCGTTTCCACCACCACCGGCATCAAGACCAACGACTGGGGGTACGTCGTCACCGAGCCCGAGCCGTTTTACGGCATGACCACTCGCGAGGGGGTGTTCGCCGCCGGCGACGTGGTACATGAGCCGAAGACGGTAATCCTCGCCATGCGCGAGGGGCGGCGGGTTGCCGAGGCGATCGACGCCTGGCTGCAGAACCGGATGGTCGCGGCAGCACCGGAAACGAAAGCCGGCTGACCAGCATTCTGCGCCCGGGCAGGAAGGGTTTTCGTTGACAGCCGGGGGGGATTTGGGGTACTCCTTACGACCTGCCGGCGCCCGGGAGAGCATTGAGCCGGTGGTTAAACATGAAATGCAAGGGACGGCCTTTGTGCCTGCCCTGGATGGCCACTGTGGGGCCGTCCCGGCAACGCTATCTGACGACTAACCGGAAAAGGCGGTCATCTCGGCCGCCCTTTTCTTTTGCCGGATGGCCCGGATACGTCAGCTTGGTATATAATCGACAAACTGCCCTCACCCCCCGGCAGATTTTTACCGACCCGAGGTTTTCATCCATGGCTTTGCCCTGGAAAATCATCGAAAGCGTCCCTACCGATGAGGGGGTGCTCGAATTGCGGCAGCGCGGCGAGCGCGATTTTCTCATCACCGTCGGCGGGCTGGTGCTGATGAACAGCCTGGCGCATCGCTCCGAAGTCGCCCTCGGCCAGCTCGGCTGCGGCCACTTGAAACAACACGCCGCACCCCGTGTGCTCGTCGGTGGCCTCGGTATGGGCTTCACCCTCAGGGCGGTCCTCGACGCCCTTCCCGCCAGTGGCCGGGTCACCGTCGCCGAACTCAATCCCGTCGTCCTCGACTGGTGCCGCGGCCCGCTGGCCCATCTCACCGACAGCGCTGCCGCCGACCCCCGCGTCAGCGTGGAGATTGTCGATGTCGCCAGGCTGATCCGCCGGTATGCCGGCGACGGCAAGGGGGAGAGATTCGATGCCGTCGTCCTCGATCTCTACCGCGGCCCCCATGCCCAGTCCCACAGGCGCGACGACCCGCTTTACGGCAGCCGGGCCATCGAATTCACCCGCTCCGTTCTCAAACCGGACGGGGTCTTTGCCGTCTGGGGCGAAAACTACGACGCCGCCTTCGACAAGCGGCTGGTCGCCGCCGGCTTCGCGGTACGCAGCGAGCGGCCCGGGCGCGGCGGTCTGCGACATGTCGTCTATGTCGCCCGGTTGAAGGCGCAGCAATCCCCTCGCAAGCACGTCAAACACCCAGCCTGAGCGAATCGGCGGTGACGCTCGTTGCCGGCATGGCTGCCCTGGCGATCCCCCCGGGTTGGCCGGCACTATCAGTCATCAGCAGGAAACAAGGGAGTACGGAAGGATGAGCAACAAAAAGGTATCAGCAGGAGACATCATCGAAGCCCATTGCACCCGCTGCCGGACCCTCATGAATCACACAATCGTCGCCATGGTCGGCGAACGGGTTGTGCGCGTCCAGTGCAACACCTGCAACGGGGTGCACAATTACAAGGAGGCGAAAACGGCCAAGGCACCGGCCGGCAGGACCGCCAGCCCGAAGCAGGCGGCCGCACCGCGGGCGAGCCGAAAAGACCCCGGGGCCGCCGATCGGGAGGCGTGGATCGCCCTGCGTTCGAGCATGCAGCAGGAGCGGGCGAAGCCGTACACTATGACCGGAAGCTACAAGGTTAAGGACATCGTGGAACACCCCCTGTTCGGCCTCGGCGTGGTGCAGCGCGTCGTCGCGAACAAGGCCGAGATTCTCTTCGAACAAGGGAGGAAGCTTTTGCGCTGCAAGTGACTTCCCGCCGACGCCGGATAGGCGTTCTGTCATCCCTGCAAAGAGGGCGGCCAACAGGCCGCCCTTATCTTCTACAGCCCCCTCTGTCCTGCCCCTCCCTCGGAGCCTCAAATCGTCAGAAACCCCGCCGGTGCAAGACTGGTGGCCAGCATCACCGAATTGATCTCCCGGTTCCCGGTCCAGCCGGCGCCGTTCCGGTTTCTCCCCTCCGCCCAGAACCCCTCGATGGTTTCGCCCAGCGGCGCATACTGCTCGAGCTCCTCGACCAAAGGCAGCACGGAGGGAGCAAAGGCCCCCGGATGCTGCCCGATCAGCCTTCTTATCTTTTCGATCCCCTGCAGGCCGATGGAGAGGCCCAACTCGCGGAAAGCCAGGCGATACTCGGCCGGAAGCCGCAAAGGATTGCCGACCGCAAAGGACTCCAGACCGAGCCGGGCGGCCCCCAGGACATCTGCCAGCAGTTCTGCCGGCTCGAAGGCCTCCAGACACCTCAGCTGAGCCATCCGGCAGGCATCGAAGAGCAGGCCGCCGATGCCGAGCGGATCGTCCGTGGCCAGACTCCTGCCGATGCAGATCCCGGCCAGATCTAGGATCTCGGCGTCGAGACGGGGCGCCGCTGTCCCGGCGAACTCGCGGCGAGCGGTCGCCTGCAGCTGGCTGAAGGTGACGAGACCGTCAAGAGGGTCGTGCTGCCCCATGGAGGGGACGAGCGGCCGGCCGAGGTCGATGCTCATTTTCCAGACCATCCGCTTGCGGCCGCCCCGGTGGGGAAGGCTGGTGAAGCCGGCGTGGGCCGTCTTCGCCAGTTCCAGCGCCCAGACGTTGTAGGCCGCCTCGCCCGTGGCTCGGCTTAGGCGGTTGAGGGCATGCATCCATTTGGTCAGATAGTGGTAATACTGGCCGTCCCGCTCCCACTCCAAGCGCTCGTCAAAGGGCTCCCCCGGCCCGCGCTCGTTCAGTTCCTTGCCGATCCGCAACCCGCCGATCGTCGGGTGCCGCCGCCCCTCCTCCGCACCGAGGCCGCTGAGCCAACCGGAGCGCGGGTCGTCGTCGCGGTGCCGGCCGAGGATGGCATGCACCTGATCGACAAGGCGCAAGGCGAGGTCCCGGAATTTTTCTTCGTTCGTCCGGCGATAGAGTTCCAGAAAGTTGCAGACCGCGAAGGCATCGGTCCACAGGTATCGCCGCGGCTCCTTTGCGACCGGGTCCAGCCCGCTCCGCGCGGCGAACTCCGCCATGAGTACGCGGATGGTCGATAGCCGGTTGTCGTTCTTCATTCCCTTCTCCGGATGGGGAGGAGCATTCGGCTGACCGCCGGGGGCAGGTGAAGTCTACCATGTTTTTTCGTAGCCTCCGGAGGATGCCGGCGGTCGGAATTGATTGGTCTGTTTCACCTCCTCTTGAATTGCGGCTACCTCACTGACAAGTGGGGAAGGATGAATTATTATTGTAGTGATGACCGCGGTTGGTTTACCGCATGCCGTCTCGCCCCGGTAAAGGGCGGGGGCCTCGCAAGGTCATCGCGAGAGGAGGTTTGAGTATGAACGCAATGCTTTGTCGAGGCAGTTGGTCGGCCGTGCTGCTGGCCCTGACTCTGACGGCCTGTGACGGCGGAGGCGGAGGAGGTGGGAGCGGCGCCGGAGGAGCGCCTCCCGGAGATGTTACGCCGCCTGCCATCGTCTCGACTCTTCCCGTTGACGGCGCTTCCGGAGTGACCCAAACCACTGTAGTGACCGCCACCTTCAGCGAAGCGGTAGCGGCGGCATCCGTCTCCCCTCTGACATACAGCCTGAGTGCCGGAGCATTGCCGGTAAACGGTTTGTTGACGGTCAGCGGACCGGTCGTCACCTTCACCCCTTCGGCCCCCCTCGCTCTGGGCACCCAGTTCACCGCCAGGCTTGCCGTCGGAATTACGGACCTGGCTGGCAACGCACTGGCCGCCCCCTTCACCTGGATTTTCACCACCGAAGCGGCACCCTGGCCCGGCACCCGGCAACTGGGCACGCCGACTCCCGATAGCGGCAACTCCGTCGCAACGGACAGGGCGGGAAACGTCTACGTGGCGGGAATCACCAGCGAGGATCTGGACGGAGCGGGCGGCGACCCGCTCTTCGGCGGCGTCGATCTATTCCTCGCCAAGTTCGGTCCGGCCGGCAACCTACTGTTCACCCGGCAGCTCGGAACGGTGTCCACCGATGAGGCCACGGGAGTGGCCGTGGACGGCGTGGGCAACGTCTATGTGGCGGGCAGCACCAGCGGTGACCTTGACGGAGTGGGCGGCGACCCGCTCTTCGGCGGCGTCGATCTTTTCCTTGCCAAGTTCAACCCGGCCGGCAACCTCCTGTTCACCCGGCAGCTCGGGACGGTGTCCACCGATGAGGCCACGGGAGTGGCCGTGGACGGGGTGGGCAACGTCTATGTAGCGGGCAGCACCAACGGTGATCTGGACGGAGCGGGCGGCGACCCTGTCCTCGGCGGAACCGATTTCTTCCTCGCCAAGTTCGACGCCTCCGGCAACCTCCTCTTCACCCGGCAACTCGGGACGACGGCAACCGACGACGATGCCCGGGGCGTGGCCGTGGACGGGACGGGAAACGTCTATGTGGCGGGCAGCACCAACGGTGACCTGGACGGAGTGGGCGGCGACCCGGTCCTCGGCGGAACCGATTTCT
>DATBML010000235.1:0-9556 GCA_036554885.1 Desulfuromonadales bacterium | reverse complement strand
GTAGTTCTCGAACGTGAAGGGAACTCCACCGGGGCCTGATGCGTGGCGGAGGATGGTGAGGACACCGAATGCGATGCCGGCGAGGCCGAGGAGCGCGAGGACCGCAAGGAGCGCACGCATGAGTTTACCTCACAGAGATGGGTCCAGCTCGAGCACGGGTTTCCGGGGCGCCAGCAAGCGTCTTCCCTCGTCCATGAGGCCCATGCCCCGGAGCCAGGCCTCGAACTCCGGAGCCGGCCGAAGGTTCAGGACCTCCCGCAGATACAGCGCGTCATGGAACGACGTGCTCTGGTATCCGAGCATGACATCGTCGGCGCCGGGAACGCCCATGATGTAGGTACACCCCGCCACGCCCAGCATCGTCAGGAGCGCGTCCATATCGTCCTGATCGGCTTCCGCGTGGTTAGTGTAGCAGACATCGCAGCCCATGGGCAGTCCCATCAGCTTGCCGCAGAAGTGGTCCTCCAGGCCGGCGCGCACGATCTGCTTGCCGTCGAAGAGGTACTCCGGGCCGATGAAGCCGACCACGGTGTTCACCAGCAGCGGCTGGAAGTGCCGGGCGACGCCGTAGCTGCGGGCCTCGCAGGTCTGCTGGTCGACCCCGTGGTGGGCGCCCGCCGACAGGGCGCTCCCCTGCCCGGTCTCGAAGTACATCACGTTCTCCCCGACGGTTCCGCGGCGCAGCGACAGCGCCGCCTCCCGCGCCTCCTGCAGGAGCACCAGCGAGATGCCGAAGCTGCGGTTGGCGGCCTCGGTGCCGGCGATCGACTGGAAGACCAGGTCGACCGGCGCTCCGCCCTCGATGGCGGCGAGGGTCGTAGTGACATGCGCCAGCACGCAGGACTGGGTCGGGATGTCGTAGCGCCGGCGCAGATCGTCGATCATCGCCAGCAGCGCGCAGACCTTCTGCAGGCTGTCGGAGGCCGGGTTGACGCCGATCACCGCATCCCCGGCGCCGTAGAGGAGCCCATCAAGTATGGCGGCGGCGATACCGCGCGGGTCGTCGGTCGGGTCGTTGGGCTGCAGGCGAACGGAGAGGCGCCCCGGCAGGCCGATGGTGTCGCGGAAGGCGGTGACCACCCGGCATTTTTTCCCGACCAGGATCAGGTCCTGGTTGCGCATCAGCTTGGAAACCGCCGCCGCCATCTCCGGCGTCACCCCCGGGGCAAGGGCGGACAGGGCTGTGGCGTCCGTGTCATAGGCGAGCAGCCAGTTGCGGAAATCGCCGACGGTGAAGGAGCTCACCGGCGCAAAGGCGGCCGGATTGTGCGAATCGAGAATCAGGCGGGTGACTTCGTCCTCCTCGTAGGGGATAAGCGCCTCGTCGAGGAAGTTCTTGAGCGGCAGTTCCGCCAGGCAGAGCTGGGCGGCGACGCGCTCCTCGCTGCTTTCGGCGGCAAGTCCGGCCAGCTCGTCGCCGGAGCGGGCCGGAGACGCCTTGGCCATCAGGCTCTTCAGGCTCTCGAAGGTGTAGCGACGCTGACCGAGAATCTGCCGGAAGGACGGCATGGGCACTACCTTTCCATTGTTTTCTGGAGTGCGGAGACAGGAAAATTATACAGCAGGGAGGGAGGCAGGACGAGCGACGCGGGGGGCGTTACTAAAATTTGCCGCATATTCGCTTTGAACCTGAAATCGCCGGTCCCGGCCGGAAGCCGGCTTACTTTCCTTGCTCGTCCAAGGACGGTAAAATACCGTCGCTGCAATTAAGAGTCGGACCGTCTTCGTCGGTCCCAATTGCGAGCCGCAGTGGATCGTTCAGCAGGGTTGCGCAGCAGTTGCAAACACCGGCGCTGCTGGTTCGGGAAACCAATCCTCGCAACAGAGCCGGCGGCAGCCCGGCAATGGTTTCCTCGCAGAGTAACACTGCGGCAGTCAACTGCGCCACCGACCACGACCAGCCGGTTATAAAATAGTTGAATCTGGATATGCACTCTGCTCAAGCTAATATACATTTCCCCTCCCCTCGTGGGAGGGGACTAAGGGGAGGGGGCATTCCGAGCCAATCACCCTCTCCCCAGCCCTCTCCCATCAAGGGAGAGGGGGGCAACGCAAGCAAACAGCCCGTTTGCAAATTTTCTGGAGTCTTGTGCATAACCACATAGTTGGACTGGTCCACCCCCGGAATCACGAACCGGTCCCGGCACCAGACCCCGCCTTGGGCTTCGGCAAAACGAACCAGACCCTCGTCTCCCCTCCCGAACTCTCCGCCCCCACCTGCCCGCCATGCGCTTCGATAAGTTCCTTGACGATGGCCAGGCCGATCCCCGCCCCGCCGCCCCCCTCGCGGGAGCGGGAGCGGTCGCCGCGGAAAAAACGCTCGAAGACGTAAGGGAGGTCCGCTTCGGCGATGCCGGCCCCGCTGTTGGCGAAGACGACCCGGATTCCCTCTCCAGCCGGCTCGGTGGCGACCGTCACCCTCCCCCCATTGGGGGTGTATTTCCAGGCATTCTCGACCAGGTTGCGCATCGCCTGCAGGATCTTGTCCCGATCCGCGGTCACGCGCTCCGCCTCCGGCGCGAAGCGGGTATCGACGGAAATTCCCTTCGCCTCGAACTGAGGGCGGTAGAGGGCCAGCATCTGGCCGATCGTTTCGGAAAGGGAAAGCTCCCGCCGGTCGAGAAAGGCCCGAGCCGCCTCGGCCTTTGACAGCTGCCCCAGATCGTCGACCAGACGTACCAGCCTGAGGGCTTCCTGCTCCAGCATTTCGAAGGTGGCCCTGGTGGGAGGAATCACACCATCGCTGAGCCCCTCGAGATAGCCGCGCAGGTTGGTCAGCGGCGTCCGCAACTCGTGAGCGACGTCGGCGACCATGGTCTTGCGCAGGCGTTCCAGCCGCTCCAGGCTGTCGGCCATCCGGTTGAAGGCCGCCCCGAGATCGCCGACTTCATCCCCGGAATCGGCTTCCACCCGGTGCGAGAAGTTGCCCGCGGCGACCGCCCTGGTGGCGTCGGTCATCTGCAGGAGGGGCCGCAGCACCCGGCGGGTGAGAACGTAGCTGAGGAGGAAGGCCAGGATGAGGGCGATCAGGCTGGCCCAGATCAGGTAGCGGTGGATGGCGGCCAGGAACATCCGGTGGGTTTCCGTCGGCGACACCATGTACTTGTCCATCAGGACCATGAAGTAGTCGGCCGCCAGCTGGTCGATGGCCAGCCAGATGACGAGGACGATGACCGCGATGACCGGCACGACGTTGACCAGCAGCAGTTTCCAGAGCAGGCGGCGCCTCACCCCTCCCCCCCGTCGGCGAAACGGTAGCCGAAGCCGCGCACCGTCAGAATGAGGCGGGGCGCGGCCGGGTCGTCGCCGATTTTCTGCCGCAGCTTGCCGATGTGGACGTCAATGACGCGGTCGACGACCGACTCGCCATGGTCGTAGAGCCGGCCGAGCAGCTCGTCCCGGGAAAAGACCCGTCCGGGAGCACTCATCAGGGCGTGAAGCAGCTTGTATTCGGCCGCCGTCAGCTCGATGGGTTGACCCTTAAGGGTCACACGGTGCCTGATCGGGTCGAGTTCGAGTCCCTGACCGGTGAGGGTGGTGGTTCTCGACGGCACAGAGCGGCTTCGGCGCAGGATGGCTTTGACCCGCTCGACCAGTTCCCGGGGGCTGAAGGGCTTGACCACGTAATCATCCGCCCCCAGCGACAATCCCAGCACCCGGTCGATTTCCTCTTCCCGGGCGGTCAGCATCAGGATCGGTACGTCCGAAAACTTGCGCAGCTCCCGACAGATCTCCCAACCGTCCGTCCCGGGGAGCATGAGATCCAGGATGACGAAGCCGGGACGGTGCCGCCGGATCATCTCCAGAGCCTGCCGGCCGTCGTGGACGGCGAGGGTGGAGAACCCCGCCCGCTCCAGGTAGGTCGCGACAAGTGCGGCCGTATTGCGGTCATCCTCGACAATCAGGACCAGACCCTGATCCAAAGTCGTCATATCGGCTCCACCCGGCTTGATCTCCGCTCTTGCTGCCTGCTGCGACTGAACACATTAAAAATATAGCAACATTTTGCTCCGGCTCATTCGAAAAGCTGCAAAAAAGCAGGGTGTCCGGCGGGACGCGACCCGCCGGTTTTGTCTTTACCCGATCTTTACACGGTGTTTAAACCGCCTTTAAACGGTTCCGCTATGATTCAACCATGCAAAAACACCGGCTCGCCGACGAAGCGGCCGGAACTGATAGAATGGAGGAGACGATGAAAACCCTGACAATCGCAATTCTCAGCTTGACGCTGGCCATGATCGGAGCGCTTCAGGTGCGGAGCGCGAGCATGGAAGGCAACTTGGGCAAAATGGATGACATGGCAACGTCTCAATCGATGAAGCACGAGGAGATGAAGATGAAGACGGATGAGATGAAAACGGACCATACCACGATCCCCACGGATGCGGAGCTCCGTCTCCGGCTGACCCCTCTGCAGTACAAGGTCACCCGACAGGATGGCACCGAGCCGCCATTTTCCAACGCCTACTGGGATAATCACGAGCCGGGCATCTATGTCGACATCATCTCCGGCGCACCGCTGTTCAGTTCCACCGACAAGTACGACTCCGGCACCGGATGGCCGAGCTTCACCCGGCCGCTGGACCCGGACCAGATCGTCGAGAAGGAGGACCGCGGTTTCTTCATGGTTCGCACCGAAGTCCGAGGCAAACTTTCCGATGCGCATCTCGGCCACGTCTTCGATGACGGACCCCCTCCGACCGGACTGCGTTACTGCATGAATTCGGCGGCCCTGCGCTTCATTCCTCTGGCCGATCTGGCGAAGGAAGGCTACGGCGAATACGTGAAGCTGTTCAAGTGATCGACGGATAAGGGCCACCCGGTTCAATGGCCGGGTGGCCGGCCGCTGGTTAACCTCAGCATCCTGGAGGTCTTATGAAAAGCAAACCGATCCTTTCCCTGGCAACTCTCCTGCTCCTTATTGCCACGAATGCCCTAGCGGATAAAACGGTATTGGCCGGAGGATGTTTCTGGTGCATGGAGTCGGACTTTGAAAAACTCGAAAGCGTCACCGACGTGGTCTCGGGATTTACCGGCGGCACCCTGGAAAACCCGACCTACAACGGCAATCACGAGGGGCACTATGAAGCGGTGGAGATCACCTACGACCCGGCGCGGGTGAGTTACCAGAAGCTGCTCAACTACTACTGGGTAAATATCGACCCCTTTGACGATGGCGGGCAGTTCTGCGACAGGGGTCACGGTTACCTGAGTGCTATTTTTGTCGCGAATGAAGCAGAAAGGAAGATTGCCGAGGAGTCCAAAAGGAAGGTTGAGGCGATGTTCCCGGGGAAAAAAGTGGTCACCCCGATCCTGGATGCGTCAACCTTCTACCCGATCAAGGGGGATGAAAGCTACCATCAGGATTTTTACAAGAAGAGCCCCGTTCGCTACAATTTTTATCGCTGGAATTGTGGGCGGGATCAACGGTTGAAGGCAATCTGGGGGGATAAGGCGACGCATTGAGCCACATTGTTGATGCAATAATCAGGGACACATCTCGGTATGTTAATCAGAATTAGGGACACTTCCAAGTTATCAACCTTAGCCATGGGGAAATTAAAATATGGGGAGTGTCCCGAATGGCGTCCCGCCACCGACCGCAGAAACTTCCAGTCGACCGCGACAGAAGTGCCCGCCGCCAGGCGAAAGCCGATTTTTGCCTACTTTTTGGCGGCCTGAAAAAAGTAGGGCGTCTGGCGGGACGCGAACCGCCGGTTCTGCCTTTAGCATCAATCCAGATTATTCGCCCAGAAAGCGGCGACCTCCCCCAGGATACTGCCGGAAACCAGCTCCCTTGCCTCCACCTCGAACCAGTCCGCCGGCATCGACCGGGCGTACTCCGGCTCAATGAACCGGCTGTCCATCAGGACGATCAGCCCGCGGTCGGTCTCGGAGCGGATCACCCGCCCGGCGGCCTGGACCGCCTTGGCCATCGCCGGGATCACGTAGGCGTAGTCGAAGCCGGCGCCGTACCGCCGCTGGTAGTACTCCCGCATCTGCTCCCGTTCGAGATCGTAACTGGGCAGCGGCGGGCCGACCACGAAGGCGCCGATGACCGCTTCCCCCGCATAGTCCACCCCCTCGGCGAAGGAGCCCCCCTGCACGGCGAAGACGATCGTCGGCAACTCCTGGCTGCGCAGTGCCTCCAGAACCGACTCGACGGCGGAGACCTTCATGCTCCGCTCCTGCCTCAGCACGGTGAAGCCAGCCGGCGGCCGGAAGAGCGCGGCCACCCGGTCGAGAAAGTCGAAGCTCGGCAGGAAGACGAAATAGTTGCCGCGGCGCAGGGCCGCGATCCGCCCGACGGCGTCGGCGATCCGGGCGTAGTTGCTCTCGCGCTGCGTGTATTTCGTGGAGACCTGCGGGATGATCAGCAGCTTGCGCCGCTCCTTCGGGAAGGGGCTGGCGAATTCCGCCGTCCGCACCCTTGCCGCATCGATGCCGGAGAGCTGCATGTAATAGTCGAAGGGCTTCAGCGTCGCCGAAAATCCCACTACCTGCTGGTAGCCGCCGTAGCAATCCGCCAGCATCGCCGAGGCGTCGCAGCAGGTGATTTTCACCGTGCCGCCGGTCGGATGCGGATGGAAAGTGGTGAAGAACTCCTGCCGGTCGGGATCGCCGGCGTACTGCAGGGCTTCGGTGAATTCGGACCAGTAGAAGCAGAGGCGCAGGACCACGTCCTGTTGCCGGATCTCCACCTCGGATTCGAGGTAGCGGGAGAGGAAGGCGCGCAGCCTGGCCTCCTGTTCGAGAAAACGATCTCCCGGTGGATCGATCTTCGCGGGCTGCGTCCCCTTCCCCGGCCGGCAGGAGGCGACGGCCTGGAGGCAGCCATCGAGCAGCTCCTCCACCTCGCCCCGGAAGCGGGGGGGAAGTTCCCGGATATCCTCGCGCATCCGCTCCAACGTGGCGGAGGAGAGCGCCGGCGAGTAATAGTCCATGGCCCGGGCCGGGAGGTTGTGGGCTTCGTCGATCACCAGGTTGGGCTTTCCCGCCTGGTCGACGCCGAGGTCCCGCATGCGGCCCAGCGCCGAGCGCGGGACGAAGACGTAGTTGTAATCGCAGATGACGACATCCGCCTCGCGGGCGCCCTCCAGCTGCAGCTCGAACGGGCAGACCTGGTACTTCTCGCCCAGTTCGCGGAAAATCCGTGCTTTCAGCGTCCTCTTTTTCACCAGGATGCCGGGAAGGCCATGCGCGTTGAGCTTCGCGTAGTAGTCGCGGGCATACTCGCAGTATTCGGGGCTGCACAGTGGCTCGGCCTTGAAGCAAATCTTTGCCTTGGCGGTGATCGACAGGGACTTGACGCGGGCGCCTGCCTGCTGAAAACGGCCGACCGCGTCCTCGGCCACCGCGTGCTGGCTGTTCTTCGGCGTGACGTAGACCACTCGCTGCCCACGGCCGAGCGCCTCCCTGAGCACGGGATGGAGGACGCCGACGGTCTTGCCGAGGCCGGTGGGGGCCTGGACGAGGACCGGCCTCACCTCGGCCATCCCCTCCCCGATCTCGTCCATGAGTTCGAGCTGCCCGGGACGCGGGTTGGCGAAGGGAAAGGCAAAGGCGACAGCAACCTTCCGCCGCCTGGCGGCACGTTTCTGCGCCTGTTGCGCTTCGACCACGAGTTCGTCCAGACGCTCGTCCAGCCACTTTTCGTAGAGAGGGAGATCGAGCGCCAAGTCGAGATCCCGCGATTCCCCGCTGCGGGAGGAGACGAGGTGGAAGGAGAGCGCGGGGAGGACGCCGTGCTGGCGCCGATAGAAGTAGCCGTAGCTCAGCAGCTGCAGGCCGTAGGGATGCTCCAGCGGCTGGTCGGCGAGGCGGCGGGCCAGCTCGTGGATGTTGAAGCCGGACTTGATTTCCTCGATTCTGGGAGGGTCGTGCCGGAAGAGGCCGTCCATCCGGCCGTCGATGCGGAAGCGGTACCCCTGCCGCTCGAACAGAGCGCTCACCGGCACTTCGGCCTGGTACAGAGGATCGGCCTTCGCCCGTCTCTTCTGCACCCGGAGGTGGATCTCCTGGCCGTCGGCAGCCGCGCGCCCATACCCCGAATGAGCGTCGAGGCTGCCGGTGCGGGGGACCGGCAGGGCGAAATCGACCAGAGGGACGGTGATGAGTTTTGCCACAACTACAGGTATTACCGCAGGAAATTGATGAACAGGGTCGCCGTGCCGAAGTAGATGAGGATGCCGGTGATGTCGTTGGCGGTCTGCACGAAGGGGCTGGAAGCGATGGCCGGATCGATGCCGACCTTCTTGAAGAAGGAGGTGGCGAGCACCCCCATGGTGGCGGCGACGGTCATCGCGGTCACCATCGCCAGGCCGACCACCAGCCCCAGATAAGGGTTATGATGCCAGCCGATGGCCACCAGACCGACCACCATCCCGCAGACCGTCCCCATGATCATGCCGACCCGCAGCTCCTTGTAGAAGACCTGGCGCAAAGTGGAAAGGTCGATGCGCCCGGTGGCGAAGCCGCGCACGACGATGGTTGCCGACTGGCCGCCGACGTTCCCCCCCATGCCGGTGATGACCGGGATAAAGGAGACCAGGACGATGACTTCCTGGAGGGTGGCCCTGAACAGCCACATCAGATAGCCGGTGATCACCCCGCCGAAGAGGTTGGTCACCAGCCAGGGCAGGCGCAGGCGGGCGATCTTGAACGCCCGGAAGCCGTAGAGATGCTCCTCCTCGCTGGCGCCGGCCATCTTGTAGATGTCCTCCGTCGCCTCCTGGCGCAGAACGTCGATGACGTCGTCGACGGTGATGATCCCCATCAGCTTGTTTCCCTCGTCGACGACGGGGATGGCAAGGATGTTGTACTTGGCCACCAGCTGCGCCACCTCTTCCTGGTCCATGTCGGTGCGCACGCGGATGACGTCTTTGGTCATGATGTTCTTGAGCTTGGTGGAGGGGGGGACCGTCAGCAGCTGGCGCAGGGAGAGCACCCCCACCAGGTGGCCGTGCTCGTCGGTGACGTAGACGTAGAAGACCATCTCCACGTCCTGCGCCTGCTGCAATGCCTCGATCGCCTCCTTGACGGTCATGTCTTCGTTCAGGGCGAAGACCTCCGTCGCCATGATGCCGCCGGCGGTGTCCTCCTCGTACTGCAGAAGCTGCTCGATCTCCTCCGAGTGTTCGTCCTGCATGATGCCGAGAATCTCCGCGGCGAGTTCCTCGGGCATGTCGCGGATGATCTCGACGGCGTCGTCGTAGGGCATCTCCTGGAGAACGGCGGTGATGGTCTCCTTGTCGATCTGTTCCAGGAGCTGGGCGCCGGTGGCGGGCTCGAGCTCGGAGAGGACGTAGGCAGCCGTCTCGGTATCCTCGATCAGATTGAAAAGGATGCGCTGTTCCTTGAGGTCGAGATAGCGGAACAGATGGGCGACGTCGGCCGGATGGGACTTGGCGACGACCTTGGTGAGGTTGGGGTAGGCGCCGCGGCGGATGAGCTTGCGTACCGTTTCGAGGAGTATCTGCAGCTTTTGATCCATGGGGCCTGCTCCTGAACGGCGGGAAGGGGTGGAAAAACGCGTAAGCTTAACACCGGCTACCTC
>DATBML010000223.1:0-3769 GCA_036554885.1 Desulfuromonadales bacterium | reverse complement strand
CGGCCTCGGCCGGGTCGGGGCGGGGCTCGCCGGCGCTTTTCCCCGAATGGCAGATTTTTAGTCATATTTTCAAAACATTTTGCTTTTATATTTTTGATAAATTTGCTAAAGACCATCCGATCGGAAAAAAACGGATTCGCCGACCCGTAAATTCCTGCCGGCAGGTAATAGCGGAGAGCGGACCGATTCCATTCATCAAGGAGATGTCATGATCCAGGCCAGAGATCTGGGGCTGAAGAGCGTCGGCAAAATCTACCACAACCTCGGCTATGACGAACTCTTCGCCCACGAGTCGAAGAATGCCGAAGGAAGGGTTGCCGCCAACGGCACGATGATGGTCGACACCGGCAAGTTCACCGGCCGCTCGCCCAAAGACAAGTACTTCGTCCACCAGCTCCCCTCCTTCCGGGATATCGCCTGGGGCAAGCTCAACCAGCCGGTGGCGCCCGAGGTCTTCGACGAGCTGCATGCCGAGGTGCTCGACTACCTCTCGGGCAAGGACCTGTACGTCACCGACGGCTTCTGCGGCGCCAACGCGAAGACCCGCAAGCCGGTCCGCTTCGTCACCGAACTCGCCTGGCAGTCGCATTTCGTCAAGAACATGTTCATCCGCCCCACCGCCGCCGACCTGGCGGACTTCGCTCCCGACTTCACGGTCTACAACGCCTGCAAGCTGCCGAACCGCAACTGGGAGCGCCACGGCCTCAACTCCGAGGTTTTCATCGTCTTCAATATCGAGAAGAACGTCGCCATCATCGGCGGCACCTGGTACGGCGGCGAGATGAAGAAGGGCATCTTCACCATGATGAACTACTGGCTGCCGCTGCAGGGGATCCTCTCCATGCACTGCAGCGCCAACGTCGGCCAGCAAGGCGACGTCTGCCTCTTTTTCGGACTCTCCGGCACCGGCAAGACCACCCTTTCCACCGACGCCGCCCGCAAGCTGATCGGCGACGACGAGCACGGCTGGGACGACGACGGCATCTTCAACTTCGAAGGGGGCTGCTACGCCAAGTGCATCAACCTCTCCGCCGAGAGCGAGCCGGAGATCTTCGGCGCCATCAAGCGCGACGCCCTGCTCGAAAACGTCGTCGCCGACGAGAGTGGGTTGATCGACTTCGATGACCAGTCCAAGACCGAAAACACCCGCGTCTCCTACCCCATCGAGCACATAGTCAACCACGAGCCATCCCTCAAGGGCGATCATCCGAAAAACATCATCTTCCTGACCTGCGACGCCTTCGGCGTCCTGCCGCCGATTTCCAGACTGACCCGCGAGCAGGCGATGTACTATTTCCTCTCCGGCTACACCGCCAAGGTCGCCGGCACCGAGCGCGGCGTCACCGAACCGACGGCGACCTTCTCCGCCTGTTTCGGCGAGGCCTTCCTGCCGCTGCATCCGACCGCCTACGCCCGGCTGCTCGGCGAGAAGATGGAGAAGCACGGGGTCAACGCCTACCTGGTGAACACCGGATGGACCGGCGGCGGCTACGGCGTCGGCAAGCGCATGAGCATCAAGGCGACCCGCGCCTGTATCAACGCCATCCTCGACGGCAGCATCGGGACGGCGGAGTTCGAGCAGACCCGCTGGTTCCGGCTCAACATCCCCAAGGCCCTGCCGGGCGTCGACAGCGCCCTGCTCAACCCCCGAAACGCCTGGGCGGACAAGGACAGGTTCGACGCCACCGCCAACAAGCTCGCCGGCATGTTCATCGAGAACTTCAAGAAGTACGTCGTCGTCGGCGACGACTTCGACTTCACCCAGGCCGGGCCGCAGATGTAGGCTCTGCGCCGACGGAGATTCGACAGGGGCGGTTCCCGCGGGAGTCGCCCTTTTTTCTGTTATTCTGAAACGGAACCTGTCTTGCCGGAGAGTGGAGTGGCAGCGTGTGCCTGATTCTGTTCGCCCATAAGGTTCATCCCGACTTCCCCCTGGTCCTGGCCGGCAACCGGGACGAGTTCTACGACCGGCCGACGGCTCCGGCGGCCTTCTGGGCGGACGCGCCGGAAATCCTGGCCGGCCGCGATCTGCTCGGTGGCGGCACCTGGCTGGGTATCACTCGGACCGGCCGGCTGGCCACCGTCGCCAACTACCGGCAGCCGGCGGAAAAGCACGTCAAGGGACTGTCGCGCGGGCAGCTGACCGTCGATTTTCTCCGCGGCGCCACCACCCCTTCGGATTATCTCGAAACCGTCGCCCGGCGGGGCGAGAGCTACAAAGGGTTCAACCTGCTGACCGCTGATGGCGACGAATTCGCCTACTACTCCAACCGCGACGGCGCTATCCGGCACCTGTCTCCCGGCATTTACGGTCTCAGCAACGCCCTGCTCGACACCCCCTGGCCCAAGGTGGCGCAGGGGAAGGCCGCCCTGCAGGAACTCCTCGCTGCCGGCCCGCCGGAGCCGGAATCTCTGATGGCCATCCTCGCCGATACCTCCCGGCCATCGGACCACCTGCTTCCCGATACGCGGGTCGGGCTCGAACGGGAACGCCTTCTCTCCTCCCGCTT
Source organism: Desulfuromonadales bacterium (assembly GCA_036554885.1). Classification (GTDB taxonomy): domain Bacteria; phylum Desulfobacterota; class Desulfuromonadia; order Desulfuromonadales; family DASPGW01; genus DASPGW01. Next base: position 1,259 of record DATBML010000223.1, on the reverse strand, counting down.
CATCGTCTCGGCCGACTACGGTACCCGTGCCTCGACCGTCGTGCTGGTCGCCCGGACCGGCCTGGTCACCTTTGTCGAGCGGAGCTTCGAACGATCTCCGCAGCTCTGGCAGGAGGTGCGCCATCATTACTGTCTGCAGAAATGAGCCGCGGGGCCGCATCGAGAGCCCGCCGGCGGGCAATTACCGGCTGGACATTTGTGTGTCGTTTCTGTATCTTTTGTGAAATCGCGGCCATTTCAAACGGTTATAGGTCATTTCCGGCGCGGCTCCCGGCGTTTCGGGGAGCGTAGCGGCTGGCCGCCGTCTGCTGGGTAATGTGTTAATTCTGTGGAAGTCGGAGAAATTCTTGGATAAACCGAACGATAAGAAGGAACTGCAGATCCCCGAAGAACTTCCGCTGCTTCCCGTCCGGGACGTGGTCATCTTCCCCTATATGATTCTGCCTCTTTTCGTCGGCCGGGAGAAATCGATCGCTGCCGTCGATGCCGCTTTGGCCCGCGATCGTCTCATCTTCCTGGCGGCGCAGAAAGACCTCGGCGAGGAAGAACCACAGCCCGAAGACATCTACACCGTCGGCACGGTGGCGATGATCATGCGGATGCTCAAGCTTCCCGACGGCAGGGTGAAGATCCTGGTGCAGGGCCTGGCCAAGGGGCGCCTGCAAGCCTTTGTCGCTGAAGACCCGTTCTTTGCCGTACACGTCGAGCGGGTCCACGAGCTGCGCCCGCCCGAACTGCCACTGGAGACCGAGGCGCTGATGCGCACGGTCCGCGACCAGTTGACCCATTTGGTGAGCATGGGCAAGGCGATGGCCCCCGAAATCATGGTGGTGCTGGAAAACCTCGAGGACCCCGGCAGCCAGGCGGATCTGGTGGCGAGCAACATCGGCCTCAAGGTAGCCGACGCCCAGGCGCTCATCGAGATTATCGATCCGGTCGAGCGGCTGCGCCGGGTCAAGGACCTCCTGGCCAAGGAGCTGGAGTTGGCGGCGGTGCAGAACCGCATCCAGACGCAGGCGAAGGAGGAGATGGGCAAGAGCCAGCGCGAGTATTTCCTGCGCGAGCAGCTGCGTGCCATCCAGGCGGAGCTCGGTGAGACCGACGCCCGCGCCGAGGAGGTTGCCGAGCTGCGGCAGAAGCTGGAACAGGCGGGACTGCCGGAGGAAGCCAAAGCCGAGGCGGAGAAGCAGTTGCGACGACTGGAGACGATGCATCCAGAGGCCGCCGAGTACTCGATGCTGCGCACCTACATGGATTGG
>DATBML010000179.1:0-4056 GCA_036554885.1 Desulfuromonadales bacterium | reverse complement strand
GGGAATTCGGCTCAAGCGCGCCCGAAAAAGTCTCGCCAGGACTGGAAAAAGACTCGAAGGCCTGACGGAAAGCGGCATCAAGAGCCTGACCCGGAGCCTGAGAAAAGCGCGCAAGCCCCTCAAACGGATCTGGTCCTGAGCGATGCCTCCCGGCACGACCCTCGGCAACAGGTCGAGAAGGTTTAGATCGTGAAAAACAGACGTTTGGCAGCCCTCGACATCGGCACCAACTCCATCCGCTGCATTGTCGTCGAGGTGATGGAAAACGGCGATTTCCGGGTGCTCGACGACGAGAAGGCGATGGTCCGGCTGGGCGAAGGGCTTTCCGCCACCGGCGCCATTTCAACGGAGGCCACGGGGCGGGCCCGCGAGGCGCTGCTGCGCATGAGCAAGATCATCGGCGGCCTCGGCGTGGAGGTGGTCGAAGCGGTGGCCACCAGTGCCGTGCGCAAGGCGAGCAACGGCCGGGAATTTCTCGCCGCCATGGAACGCGAAACCGGATTGCGGGTGCGCATCATCGACGGCAGGGAAGAAGCCGAGCTGGCGGCGCTGAGCGCCTGGCATCATTTCGACATGGCCAATGCCCGCTACCTGCTGGTCGACATCGGCGGCGGCAGCGTCGAGGTGGTGTCGGCGGTGGGGAGCCACATCGAGGAGATCACCTCGCTGGAGCTGGGAGCGGTGTTTCTCACCGAGAATTATCTCGCCAAAGACCCCATTCCCGACAAGGATTTCGAACGGCTGCGCAAGCACATCCGCCGGGAGCTGGGACACGCCATGGGGGACAGGGAGTTCCCGGTGCAGTACCTGATCGGCGCGGGCGGCACCATGACCACCATCGGCAGCATGGTCATGGCGATGCGCAAGGAGCGCTACGATTCGGTGCACGGCTACGAGGTGCTGCACTCCGAAGTGATGCATCTGCTCCCCATGCTGCAGCGCATGACCTGCAAGGAACGCCGGGCAGTCCCCGGACTCAGTCCCGAACGGGCCGACATCATCGTCGCCGGGGTGGCGGTGGTGGCCGAGCTGATGCGTCTTACCGGCACCAACGTCCTCAAGGTCAACGAACGCGGCATCCGCGAAGGTCTGATTCTGCGCAGCCTGCACAAGCACGGCTTTCTCGATCGGCGCCGCAAGCCGCGCGACTGGCGGACCGCGGTGCGCGATTTTGCCCGTTCCTGTCATGTGGATGAGAGACACGGGGAACAGGTTGCGCGGCTCGCCCTGCGCATCTTCGATTTTCTGGCCCCATCCTGCGGCCTGGACGAGCGCGGCCGGCAGCTGCTCGAAGCGGCTTCCCTGCTCCACGACGTCGGCTATTTCATCAGCTACTCCCAGCATCACAAGCACTCCTACCACCTGATCCGCTATGCCAGCCTGTTCGATTTCTCCCCCCGGGAGAGGGAGCTGATCGCCAACCTGGCCCGCTACCACCGCAAGGGCATGCCCAAGAAGAAGCATGAGAATTTCGCCAATCTCAGCCCTGAGGACCAGGATCTGGTGAAAAAACTGGGGGGGATCCTGCGCCTGGCGGACGGCCTCGACCGGCGGCGCGGCGGCCAGGTCCGTGACCTGGAGTGCATCCTCGACAAAGGCGCCTTCACCATCCGGCTGCAGGGAGCCGAAGACCTTTCGGTGGAGATCTACGGCGGGCAGGCCAAGGGCGATCTGTTCGAAGCCGCTTTTGGCTGCGGCCTGGTGCTGACCGGGGAACCGGCGCTGCCGGGTGTCGCCTCCGGCAGTTCCTGATCAACGACTCCCGGAAGTATTGGCGATAAGGATCGGACATCAGGGTTTCCGCGGGCCTATCTTGCCGACAAGCAGGCGGCCGGCCGCGTAGAACAGCGGCATGAGCAGGGGAGCGGTCAGTGTCCAGACGCCGAGGGCGGCGCCGTTGGCCATCACCAGGGTTTGCAGAAGATTTGCCTGGCCGGAAGCCGCCGGGGCAACCGGCCCGAACCAGGCCGCCCCGAGGCGGAGATAGGGATAGGCCAGGACGAGTTGCAGCGGCCAGGCAGCAAAATTGCCGATCTGAGCCGCCAGGGGGTTGAGCCTGAGCAGCAGGGCGGCGCCGAGGCAGAGGAGGCTGGTCCCCCAGGCCAGAGGCATGCAGCCGACCAGGGCGCCGACGGCCAGGGCCCAGGCCAGTGGCCGGGGAGCGAGACCGCCGTCCAGCAGGCCCCTGAGCGGCTCGATCAGACGCCGCCGGCAGGTATCCCGCCAGGCAGGGTCGCTGCCCCCCGGGTTATCAGATCCGCTCGCGGTGGACATGAAAGGAGAGAGTAGCGCCGGTGACGGTGCTACGACCGGTATAGACGAAGATCACCAGCCACAGCCCCTGCAGGGCAAGCAGCACGCCGGGATGCCAGAAGAAGGCGAGACCGGCTTCGAGCTGCGGTTCAACGGCAGCGCCGTCCGCGAAGAGCCAGCCGATAAACAGGGCATAGGGGATGGCCGCCAAGCCCATCCACTGGTAGGCGCTCACCTTTCCCTCCCCCCGGTAGTCGGCCCGCAGCAGCTCCGAACCCACCCGCCAGCCCTGGGTGACCACCATGCCGAACGCAAAGGCGGTGGCGAAATGTCCCGCAAGGAAGAGCCAGAGGGCGACCAGGCCGCTGGTCACGTAGAGGAACGCGGTCAGAACCTGGACCGGCACCACCGGCATCCCATCCAGGCCGCTGGCGTAGGCGATCTTCTTGGTGGCTCCGGTAAAGATGAGTGGCCGGCGGGAAAAAATCCGGCGCAGCCGGGGGTGGCAGGCATCCAGCGGCTTGCCGTAGCAGCAGCCGAAGCTGAGGCAGGCCAGCCGGCCGAGCCCCTCTCCGAAGGCGTAGGCAATGACGATCGCCGCCAGGGCCGGCAGGACCGGCAGCACCGGCTCAGGCCGCCCCCAGGGGAGCAGGTTGCATAAACCGATGAGCCAGGGTGCCGCCAGCGTGCCGACGAAAACCGCACCCCCGACGGTGGAGGTATGGGCCTTCCCCTCCACCAGCCAGGCGACCAGGCGCGAGGCCGGCACGCAGAGTCCGGTCATCAGTACGGCCACGGCCAGCACCGCCGGCAACGGCACCGCCAGGGTGCCGAGCAGCAGGAACAGGATGGCCGTTGCCGCCAGGTAGGCGTTGGCGGTCAGCAGACCGTACCAGGTCAGATTGAGCCCCTGCCAGGTCCCCTCCGTTTCCCGGCGGCGGGGGAGTGCCGCCAGTACCTGCCAATTCTCCCGGGGCAGCGTCCGCGCCCCCCAGACGAGCAGCGCGTAGCAGCCGCAGGCCAGCAGCACCAGGAATACCAGATGGTTCATCCATTCACTCCTTGATCGGGGATGGGCGCAGCGGATGGGCGAGGAGCGAGCGGACCGCCACCTCGGTTTCCACGAGCGGGGCGCCGAAGCCCAGGGCAAAACGGCTGACCACGTCGCGCCGCAGCTGGTTGCGCAACAGGTCGTCGGCGAATCGAATCCGGCCGGGCTGAAAGATCAGCACATCGGTGCTGCTGCCTGGACGATAGAGGCTCTTCGGCTGGCCCCGCTCGAGGAACAGACCCGGCCGCATCGGCTGGGGATCGTCGTAGCGCATGGCGCTGTAGCACTGCTCCACCGCGCCAATCATCAGCGCGACCACCTCGATCATCGCCACCAGGCCCACCTGCGAGCCACCCTCGACATCGGTATCGATCACCGTCACCGTCCGCCGGTTTTTCGAATAGGGAGTCGCCACCGTCACCACGGCCTGCGGGTTGCAGGCGTGATAGGTGCCGTCCAGTTCGTAGCAGTCCACCACCACGCCCGAAACCGGCGCATGGTTGTAGTGGTACTTGTCCGGGGTCAGCCGGAAGACGGCGAAATCCCCGCCCGCAAAGGCCTCCCGCCACTCCGGCCGGCCCCCCCCCAACAACTCCTCGTAGCTGAAGAACTTCCCCTTGAGAAAAAGGTCGTCCCCCTCCCGGAAGGAACCCACGACCACCCGGGCATCGGCGGGGGAGACGATCGCCTCCGGGGCCGCCGGCAGGGGCCGGCACTCCCAGTAGCGGATGCGGCGCTCGAAAACCTTGCGC
>DATBML010000172.1:0-1758 GCA_036554885.1 Desulfuromonadales bacterium | reverse complement strand
TTATAAACGGCTGGGTATCTGGATCGAGGTCACCACTCTCATTATCCCGGGCCACAACGACGACGATGCCGATCTCAAGGGTATCGCCCGCTTCATTGCCGAGGAACTGGGGCGCGAGACTCCCTGGCACGTCACCGCTTTCTACCCCACCTACAAGATGCTCGACAGGCCGCCGACACCCGTTGCAACCTTGCGCCGAGCCAGGCAGATCGGCCTTAAAGCCGGGCTGCGCTACGTTTACGAAGGGAACATTCCCGGCGAAGGGGGGGAGAATACCCTCTGCCCGGCCTGCCGGCGTACAGTCATCGAGAGACGCGGTTTTCGTCTGGGGTCCGTATCGGTGCGGGAGGGCCGGTGCGGTTTCTGCGGCGAACCTCTCGACGGGGTCTGGTAATGGTAAAATGAGGTGTCCTGAATGGAGGATATCGGCCCATGCAGGGGAAGATCCTGGCCAATTCGTTCAGCCTGTGCCTGCCGCAGTGGCTGCAGGTTTTTGCCGTCGAAGCGGCCAGGGCCTGCTACGCTGACGATGGTGAGCGCATGCGTCTGGCCATCGACCTGGCGCGGCGCAATGTCGCAGCAGGGACCGGTGGCCCGTTCGGCGCCGCCGTTTTCGAGGCAAAGAGCGGACGCCTGCTTGCCGTCGGGGTCAATCTGGTGGTTGCCGCCGGTTGCTCCATCCTGCACGCCGAGGTGGTCGCGCTGATCCTCGCCCAGCAGTGCCTGGGCAGTTTCGATCTCGGCGGCGAAGATCTTCCCGCCTGTGAACTGGTCACCAGCGCCGAGCCCTGTGCGATGTGCTTCGGCGTCGTGCTCTGGTCCGGTGTGCGGCGGCTGGTCTGCGCCGCCCGCGAGGAGGACGTGCGAGCCGTCGGCTTCGACGAAGGGCCCAAGCCCGCCAACTGGCCCGGTGAACTGGAACGAAGGGGTATTTCCGTGGTGCGCGACATCTGTCGTGACGAGGCCGTCACCGTTCTGAAGCGCTACGGACTCAATGGCGGGCCGGTTTACAATCCCCGCCGGCCCGGTTGACGTCAACTGCCTGCCCGTTGTGTGTTCCGCGCGAAAAAAAGCCGAGGACTGCTGACCCCGGCTTTTTTCTTATTTTCACCCTGATTACTCAGAAACGATAAGCAACGCTGGTCGCGACAAGTTGGATGTCGGCCTGGTATTCTCCGTTGGCGGAACTGAGGGGGTTCAAGCCGGCGGGGTCCAGAGGGTCGCCGATGGTGTTGTTTTTGGTCCGGTCCTCATGGTGTTCATAACCGTAGGTAAGCGATACGTTGAATCGGCCGAAAGTGAGGTCCGTGCCGACCGTGAACAGATGCGCGTCGCTGTCGGGGATCGAGGGATCGAAGGTGCTGTCCGGCACCGGATTTTCTCCGTAGAGGTAACCGGCCAGCAGGGTCACCCGGTCGTTCAGCCGGTACTGGCCGCCGAGGTTGAAGGCCCAGGTGTCGCCCCAGTTCCGCGGGGTGACGGCCTCGGTTTGTCCAAAGGGGAAAGGAATCGGCTGGTCGAATTCGCTTTTCAGCTCGTCGAAGGAAGACCAGTCTTCCCAGCGGGCGCCGGCCTCCAGGGTCAGATTCTCGGTGGCGGCCCATGCCAGGCCGAAAGACGCCTGGGCCGGCAGGCGGATGTCGGCTTCGCCGCCGGTCTTCGGAAACAGGGCACCGAAGCCGACTCCCGCGGCATCAGCCGGGACGTCGAACTTGGCATCCCCGTCCACGCTGACGTCGACATGACTCCGGTAGGTTG
>DATBML010000122.1:0-6914 GCA_036554885.1 Desulfuromonadales bacterium | reverse complement strand
AACGGGAAGGGACCATGGACACTCTGGAGGTCCAGGTGGAGGTCAACGAGGCGATCTTTTTTGACGAAATGAAGAAACAGCGGGCTTTCGTCGACCTGTTGGAGAAGCGCCTCTTTTCCGCCTTGGGCGTCGGGGCCAGGGTCAAACTGGTAGAGCCTTCCTCCATGCCACGCCACGAAGGCAAGGCCAAGCGGGTCATCGACCTGCGTCATCTCTAGGGATCGTTCTCGGCTAATATATCGGAATTATTCAATTTTTTAACAGCATGGCAGATATTGATCAGCGACATTTTCCCTTGACTTTCAGGGACAAATAAACCATAATCCCGACTCGTTGATTGACGGGGTGTAGCGCAGCCTGGTAGCGCACCAGCATGGGGTGCTGGGGGTCGGAGGTTCGAATCCTCTCACCCCGACCAACGAGGAAAAAGAGCCGAGACAAAAGTCGCGGCTCTTTTTTTGTGTGCGCCCGGCAACTCAAGGTAATGTCGGCAACCAAACTGATGCGAGAGAACAGGCCTATGCGCAGTTGTCATCCAGCATTAGGAAGATGCAGGCCAACAGGTTCGCCTTGAACCAAAAAGGAAAAATCAAATAGTCTGAATTTGACGTTCAGATGTCAGTAAATATTAACAGAATGAGAGGAGTAATGATCGTGATCTGGCGTGAAACCCAAATGCTTCAAATTAGAGAGTGGGAAGAGCCGGCCTCATACACTCCTCTCCAACACATTACGTCGGATAACGAATATTATGTAAACTTGCGTATCCGTATATATTCGAGCGCTCCGGAGGGATATGGGTGACCCAAGCGAACCCCGCCGTGAGTCATGAAGGCCCGAGGCGATCGCACGAGAGTACCGAGGTTCAGGCCGGACGAAAAATATCCCTCACTTCCCCTTGGGCCGCGCGCAGAAAATCGCCTGGAGGACAAATTTCGCAGCCACATTTTTGGGCAACCCGAACGACTCCCCCTCGGGCTGGCGAGAACGATCCGAATCTGGAAGCCACCTTCTCGTCACGCAACAGCGCACCGGTCAGTACCTTCGACATCCTTTTCCATGGCATTCTTTGCGAGATTAGCGCTAGACTGCTCTTTCATGGCTTAATGTAATTTCTGAACTGCGTGGATTTTATTGAGCCATTGCTGGAGGTTGTGCGTATTTCTTGAGGCCGTTTCGAGGTCGTGTCAGCCGATACTGGCCAGCTCCAGGCGGCTCCCCCAACGCTCCAGCAGCACCGCACGCAGCTCCGCATAGCGTGGGTCGGTCATGAAGGCCGGATCCGAAGCGAGCCGGAAGGCGTCCCTGCGGGCCTCTTCCAGGATCCGCCCGTCGCGCAGCAGGTTGGCGACGCGGAAATCGGGGAGCCCCGCCTGCCGGGTACCGAGAAACTCCCCCGGACCGCGGATCTCCAGGTCAGCCTCGGCGATACGGAAGCCGTCGTTCGTCTCGCTCATGACCTGCAGGCGCCGCATCCCATCCTCGCTGCAGCGGCCCGAACGCATCAGAAGGCAGGTGCCGACCGCCCCGCCGCGTCCGACTCGGCCGCGCAACTGATGGAGTTGGGCCAGGCCGAAGCGCTCGGCATGCTCAACCATCATGACCGTGGCGTTCGGCACGTCGATGCCTACCTCGATCACCGTGGTGGCGACCAGGATGTTGATCTGCCGCTCCTTGAAGGCGGCCATGGTCGCCTCCTTCTCCTCCGGCTTCATCCGGCCATGCAGCAGAGCGACACGGGCCTTGGGGAAGACCCTCTGCCGCAGGCGTTCGGCCCCCTCGCTGGCCGCGAGCAGGTCGCTCTTCTCCGACTCCTCGACCAGCGGATAGACGATGTAGGCCTGCCTCCCCTCCCCCAGCTCTTTTTTAATGAGAGAATAGGCCTTTTCCCGGGAGGACTCCGGGACGACCACCGTCCGCACCGGCGTGCGCCCCGGCGGCAGCTCGTCGATAACCGACAAGGCGAGATCTCCGAAGAGCGTCAGCGACAAGGTCCGTGGAATCGGTGTAGCGGTCATGACCAGGATGTGCGGATTCTCCCCCTTCTTTCGCAGGACTCCGCGCTGGCGGACGCCGAAGCGGTGCTGCTCATCGATGATCCCGAGACCCAGCCGCTGGAATTCCACCCCTTCCTGCAACACCGCATGGGTACCGACGACCAGATGTACCTCCCCTGCCTTGAGCTGTTCAAGTATCAAACGCTTCTCCCGGGCAGGGAGCGAGCCGGAAAGGAGCACAGCCTTCAGGCCGAGCGCTTCCAGCCAAGGGTGAAACTGTAGAAAATGTTGTTCGGCAAGGATCTCGGTCGGAGCGACGACTGCTACTTGCGTATCGTTTTCGATCGCTACCAGGGCAGCCATCAGAGCAACGATGGTCTTGCCGCAGCCGACATCCCCCTGGACCAGCCGGTGCATCGGGTGCGGCGCCATCAGGTCCTGCTTGATTTCGCCTAAGACCCTTCGCTGTGCCTCGGTCAGCCGGTAAGGCAGCAGAGCCGCCAGAGGCTTGGTGTAACGGTGCGTGACCTGGAAAGGAATGCCTTTCTCCAGCACCACACCACGTCTTTTCAGAGCCAGACCGAGTTCCAGAAAAAAGAATTCGTCGAAGACCAACGTCCGCCGGGCAGCATCGGTTCCCGATTCCAACTCGTTCAAAACAGACTCGTTGGGCGGCCAGTGTACTCGGCGCATGGCTTCGCCAAGCGGCAGCAGGCCGTGCCGTTGAAGAACATCCGCCGCCAGCGGCGAGACCACATATTCGGCATAGCGGTCAATGATTTCTCTCCATATTTTGCGCACACTCTTCTGATGCAGGCCCTCGGTGAGGGGATAAACCGGGAGGATGCGGCCGAAGCTCAGCGGATTTGCGGTGACGTAGTCTTCGAGAGGGCGGTCGGCATCGAGCAGCTCGATGTCGGGGTGATGGACTTCTCGCAGAACGGCAAAGCGTTTCACCTCGCCGGTGACGAGCAACCGGCGTCCTACAGCAAACCGCTGCTTCATCCATTCGCGGCGGTAGTGAAACCACTTCAGCACGATCTGCCCGGTTCCGTCGCCGACAATGACTTCGTAAAGTTTTTTTCGGCTGCGGGCAGTCTGGGATTCGCCTGTGACGAGGATTTCGCCGCTGAAGACTTCCCGGACGCCTTCCCGAAGGTGGGCGATCTTGCAAATCTGGCGGCGGTCTTCGTAGCGGAAGGGAAGCGTGTAAAGGGCATCTTCGACGGTGAAGATGCCCATCTTGGCAAGTTGCTGGACGATGCGGGGACCGACCCCCCGAATACTCCCGAGGGGGGTGGCAAGGACTTCTTTGCGGCGCTGATAGGCAGGGGTCAGGGGCATCTCCCCTCCCCTTTATTTGACAAAAATCGCGTTAAGATCCCGGAGGATGTCGTTGACGTCGAGTCCGTGGGCAATGGCCCCCTGCTCCAAGGTTTCCTTCATCGCACCCATGCAACCGATACAGCCGAGGTTGTATTTTCCGAGAACCTTGGGAACCTCGGGGCTCATCTGCAAAACCTGGTGAAACGTCATGTTTTTGGTGATTGCCTGGCTCATGCGAAATCCTTTATGAAATTGTTCATTCGTACTTGATATCGATGACTTCGTAGATTCTGAGGCCCGAAGGGACCTTGATGCGCACTTCGTCATCGAGCCGGTGACCGATCAGAGCCTTGCCAACGGGTGAATTGACGGAGATCTTGCCGGCCTTGATTTCAGCTTCGTCCTCACCGACGATCTGGTAGGTCACTTCGCTGCCGGAATCGACGTCGAACAGGGTCACGGTGGCGCCGAACACCACCTTGTCCATGTCGAGGTCGGCCGGGTTGATGACCTGGGCGCGGGCAATCTTGTCATTGAGTTCCTTGATCCGGCCCTCGATGAAAGCCTGACGCTCCTTGGCCGCGTCGTATTCGGCATTTTCCGAAAGGTCGCCATGGCCGCGAGCCTCGGCGATAGCCAGAACCACTTGTGGACGGTCGACACGGATTAGTTTTTTCAACTCATCCTGCAGACGCTGATACCCTTCTCGGGTCATTGGAATCGATTGGGACATCTGTTCACATTCCTCATCTGTCGTAAAATCAGCGGGCGGGTTGCCCCGCCCGAATGGTGCCACATTTAAAATGACTCTCGCCTGAAGGCCGATCCGGCCCGGGGCAGGAGTCATTATTGGGGATAATACTCTTGAAGAGGAGTGACGTCAAGAGTTTCGCGTCGCATGGCCAGAATTCCATCCACGGCGGCTTTCATTCCAGCCACTGTTGTGAAGTAGGCCACATTGTACATCAGAGCCGAACGGCGGATAGAATAGGAGTCGGCCACCGATTGGGCGCCGAATGTCGTATTGAAAACCATCGAGATCTCATGGCTCTTAATAGCGTCAACACAGTGGGGCCGGCCTTCCTTGACCTTGTTGATCGACTTAGCCGGAACCCCCTTTTCCACAAGGAAAGAGGCCGTACCTCGGGTAGCAACGATTTCGAAGCCGGCTTCGACGAGCTTGCGCGCCGGCTCGACAATGTACTTCTTGTCAGAATCCTTGACACTAATGAAGACCGTGCCGGCCAGCGGCATTTTGACATTGGCTCCGAGTTGCGCCTTGGCGAAGGCGTGGCCAAAATCGAAATCGATCCCCATCACCTCCCCGGTCGATTTCATCTCCGGTCCGAGAAGGGTGTCGACACCGGGGAACTTGACGAAGGGGAAGACCGACTCCTTTACCGAGATATGCCTTGGTATGATTTCCCCGGCGACTCCAAGTTCTGCCAGAGTTCGGCCGGCCATGACCCGGGCGGCAATCTTGGCCAACGGGCGACCAGTCGCCTTGGAAACAAAGGGGACGGTGCGGCTGGCTCGGGGATTGACTTCAAGCAGATAGACTATTCCGTCCTTGACCGCATACTGGATATTCATCAGTCCGACAACGCCGAGTTCCAAAGCCAGAGCAACTGTCTGACGGCGGATTTCGTCTACTACTTCCTCTGCCAGTGAATAGGGAGGCAGTGAGCAGGCCGAATCTCCTGAATGAATTCCCGCCTCCTCGATATGCTGCATGATCCCGCCGATCACCACCTCGCGACCGTCACAAAGTGCGTCAACGTCGACCTCGGTCGCCTCGTCGAGGAACTTGTCGACGAGGATCGGGTGCTCAGGAGAGGCAGCAACAGCGTGCTTCATGTAATTGCGCAACTGCTCGACCTCATAGACGATTTCCATCGCCCGGCCGCCCAGAACGTAGGAGGGGCGGACCACCACCGGGTAGCCGATGCGATCAGCGACCTTTTCCGCCTCCTCGAAGGAGCGGGCGATGCCGTTCTCGGGCTGCTTCAGGTCGAGCTTGTGCAACAAGGCCTGGAAACGCTCCCGGTCCTCGGCGCGGTCGATGGCATCCGGCGACGTGCCGATGATCGGCACACCGGCGTTCTCCAGCGCCACGGCCAGTTTCAGGGGGGTCTGCCCGCCAAACTGAACGATAACCCCGGTCGGTTTCTCAAGCTCAACGATCTCCAGGACATCCTCGAAGGTCAGTGGCTCGAAATAGAGCCGATCCGAGGTGTCATAGTCGGTCGAGACGGTTTCCGGATTGCAGTTGACCATGATCGTCTCGAACCCGTCTTCGGCCAGAGCAAAGACGCCGTGCACGCAGCAGTAATCAAACTCGATCCCTTGACCGATACGATTGGGGCCGCCGCCCAGAATCATGATCTTTTTCTGGTTACTGGGAGCCGCCTCGCACTCCGATTCGTAGGTTGAATAGAGATACGGGGTGTAGGCCTCGAACTCGGCACCACAGGTATCAACCCGTTTGTAGACCGGACGGATCGCGAGATCGTGACGCAGTTTCCGCACATCCGCTTCAGTGATCCCCCAGAGGGCCGCCAGACGTTTGTCGGCAAAACCGGTCTGCTTTGCCTCGCGCAGCAGGTCACGAAACTCCGGCCCGTCCTTGGCCACCAGCGGCGCCGCCGCTACCAGGCGCTCTTCCATGTCGATGATCTGTCGGATGTTGTGCAGGAACCATCGATCGATATAGGTCAGCTCAAATATTTCATCCAGAGAGAAGCCGGCCCGCAAAGCATCGGCCAGATACCAGAGGCGCTCCCAGTTGGGAATACGCAACCTGGTTCGCAAAAGGTCGAGCTCCCCTTCTGTCAAAGCCCGGCGATATTCGTTCGGTGAACGGAAGAGGCGGCTTTCAAAACCGTGCGAACCAATCTCCAGCGAGCGCAGCGCTTTCTGCAGGCTCTCCTTGAAGGTTCGGCCGATGGCCATCACCTCCCCGACCGACTTCATCTGGGTGGTCAGGGTGGCGTCGGCCTGGGGAAATTTCTCGAAGGTGAAACGGGGGACCTTGGTCACCACGTAGTCGATGGTCGGCTCAAAGGAGGCGAAGGTCTCACGGGTGATGTCGTTGGGAATCTCGTCGAGGGTGTAGCCGACCGAGAGCTTGGCGGCGATCTTGGCGATTGGGAAACCGGTCGCCTTGGAGGCGAGCGCCGAGGAGCGTGAGACACGCGGATTCATCTCGATCACCACCATGCGGCCGTCATCCGGGTTGATGCCGAACTGGATGTTGGAGCCGCCCGTCTCGACGCCGATCTCGCGGATGATCTTGATCGCCGCATCGCGCAGCAGCTGGTATTCCTTGTCGGTAAGGGTCTGGGCCGGGGCGACGGTGATCGAATCCCCCGTGTGGACCCCCATCGGGTCGAAGTTCTCGATGGAACAGATGATGACGACGTTGTCGGCCAGGTCGCGCATCACCTCCAGCTCAAACTCCTTCCAGCCAATTACCGACTCCTCAACCAGGATTTCGCTGGTCGGCGAAGCGTCGATGCCGCGTTCGACGATCTCGATGAACTCGGTCTTGTTGTAGGCGATGCCGCCGCCAGTGCCGCCAAGCGTGAACGA
>DATBML010000113.1:0-5158 GCA_036554885.1 Desulfuromonadales bacterium | reverse complement strand
CAACGGCACGGCCGCCAACTCTCTGGCCCTCTCCAGCTTGTGCCACTCCTACCACAGCATCATCTGCCACGAACTCGCCCACATCGAAACCGACGAGTGCGGCGCCCCGGAGTTCTTCTCCAACGGTACCAAGATTCTGCTCGTTCCCGGCTTGCACGGGAAGGTGGACCTTTCGGCGGTGGAGCACACCGTCAAGCGGCGAAGCGACATTCATTATCCCAAGCCACGGGTGCTCAGCATCAGTCAGGCGACCGAGCTCGGCACCGTCTACACGGCAGGGGAGCTGGCCGCGGTTGGCGAGATGTGCCGCCGGTTGGGACTGCGCCTGCACATGGACGGTGCACGCTTCGCCAACGCCGTGGCCGCCACCGGCGCCCACCCCGCTGAACTCTCCTGGCGGGCCGGAGTCGACGTGCTTTCCTTCGGCGGGGCCAAGTGCGGGATGGCGGTAGGGGAGGCGGTGGTTTTCTTCGACCGGGCGCTGGCCGAAGAGTTCGATTACCGTTGCAAACAGTCCGGCCAGCTCGCTGCCAAGATGCGGTTCCTGGCCGCGCCGTGGATCGGTCTGCTGCGCGACGGGGCGCTGCTGCGCCACGCCACCCACGCCAATGCCTGCGCGACGCAGCTCGCCAAAGCTCTGGCGGATATCCCCGGCATCGAGGTGGTCCATCCCTGTCAGGCCAACGCCGTATTCGTTTCCATGCCGCCGCGGCTGATCGAGCTGCTTCGACTGCACGGCTGGCTGTTCTACACGTTCATCGGCACCGGTCAGGCCCGTTTCATGTGCTCCTGGAGTACCACCGGCGCTGATATCGAGTCTCTGATGGCGGATTTGCGCAGGCTGGCACAATCGCCCTGATTCCGGCCGGCGGCACGCAATCCGTTGTCGTGTTGCTGCCGGAACGGCCGGCAACATCAGGTCCGCGCCGTTTTCCGGTTTTACCGGGCTGGCGTGCCGATTGGCGGAAAATGCGTCAATCGCGTTGCCGGAGGTTGACCATCCGGAAAAGTCTGGTAATTGGTTTAAGCCGAACCGGCGCCGGTGACTCGGCGACGGACATCCAATGAACCGACGAAGGAGGACCGGATGAAAGGGAACGAGAAGGTTATCGAGCAGCTGAACGCCCGTCTGGCCGAAGAGTTGGCCGCTATCAACCAGTATTTTCTCCATGCCGAGATGTGCGAAAACTGGCGTTACGAGTCTTTGAAAGCGGAGATCAAGAAACGGTCGATCATGGAGATGCGCCACGCCGAGAAGCTGATCGAGCGGATACTCTTCCTTGAAGGAAAGCCCGTCGTCAGCAAGCTGAGCAAGATTGCCATTGGCGACAACGTGGAGAAGATCCACAAAAACGACTGGGCGGCCGAAAGCGATGCCATCCAGAAGTACAACGAATCGATCCGGATCGCAATGGAAGCTGGCGACAACGGGACCAAGGACCTGCTCGAATCGATTCTCAAGGACGAGGAAGCGCACATCGACTGGATCGAGGCTCAACAGGACCAGATCAAGCAAATGGGCATCCAGGTCTATCTGGGCGAGCAACTCGGCTGAATGCAGTAGTTCGAGGGTTGTTTCACGCAAAAGGGGAGGCGAACCGCCTTCCCTTTTGCGTGTCGCATATGCATATCAATTGATATTTCCGTCTATCGCGTCTTCCCCGGCACCCCCGGCTCGGTCATGGGTCGCGGGTCGAGAAGCCTTGCCAATTCCGCATCGGGCAGCACCTGCTCCTCCCTTGCCACCTCCCGCACCGTCTTTCCCGACTCATGAGCCTTCTTGGCGACCTGTGCCGCCCGGTCGTAACCGATCACCGGGGCGAGGGCTGTGCACATGGCCAGGCTCTGCTCGATGAGCGATTCGCAGCGCTGGCGGTCGGCCTGAAGTCCCTTGACGCAGCGTTCGGAGAACAGTTCTGCGGCATTCGCCAGCAGGGTAACCGACTGGAGAAGGTTATGAGTGAGCAACGGCATCATGACGTTGAGTTCGAAGTTGCCGGAGAGCCCTCCGAGCGTAACGGCTGCGTCGTTGCCGACCACCTGGGCGCAGGCCTGGAGCAGGCTCTCGGCCATCACCGGGTTGACCTTGCCCGGCATGATCGAGCTACCCGGCTGCACCGCCGGAAGGATCAGCTCGCCCAGGCCGCAACGGGGGCCGCTGCCGAGAAAACGGATGTCGTTGGCGATCTTGAAGAGGGCGACGGCGCAACCCTTGAGGGCGCCGCTGGCCGCCACCGCCGCATCCTTGGCCGCCTGCGCCTCGAAGTGGTTGACCGCCTCGCGGAAGGGGAGGCCGGTCACGCCGGCGAGCCCCGTGATGACCTGGCGGGTGAACTCGGGGTGGGCATTGAGACCGGGACCGACGGCCGTTCCGCCAAGCGGGAGTTCGAGCAGCCCTTCAACCGCCGCCTCCAGGCGGCGGATGGAAAGCGCTACCTGTCGGGCGTAGCCGGAAAATATCTGGCCGAGACGCACCGGCACGGCGTCCTGCAGATGGGTGCGGCCGATGGTGACGATGTCGTCGAAGGCCCCCGCTTTCTCGCCGAGAGCTTCCTGCAGGGCAAAGAGAGCCGGGATGAGGCTCTGCCGGATCTCCACCGCGGCGGCCAGGTGGAGGGCGGTGGGGATGACGTCGTTGCTCGACTGGCCGAGGTTGACGTGGTCGTTGGGGTGGATGGAGCGGCTGCCGATGGCCTCGCCGAGAAGCTGGCAGGCACGGTTGGCGATCACCTCGTTGATGTTCATGTTGGTACTGGTGCCGGAACCGGTCTGGAAGATGTCAAGAACGAAGTGGTCATCCAGTTCCCCTTTTACCACTTCCTCGGCGGCCTCCATGATTGCCATCGCCGGCTCCTGGTCGAGCAGCCCCAGCTCGAGATTGACCCGGGCGGCACGCTCCTTGATCATCCCCAGCGCACGGAGAAATGCACGAGGAAAGCGCAGCCCCGAGACGGGAAAGTTGGCCATCGCCCGAGCGGTCTGGGCACCGTAGAGGGCATCGGCGGGAACCGCCATCTCGCCCATCGAGTCCTTTTCAATGCGGGTATCGCTCATACTTATCCTTGTGTCATGGCAGCTGTCGGCAAGCATGTTGAATGCTGATTGAGCATAGCAATCTGACGCCGACTGTCAATGTCGGAGTTGCGTGGGAAATGAATAAAATTTTAATATTACTAAAATTATCTTCGCATATTTTAAAGCCTTTCGTTAGAATGAGCCGATGAGCAATTTTGCCTTCCTGTTGATTGTCTTCTCCGCCCTGATGCACGCGCTCTGGAATCTGCTGGTCAAGCGCAGCCGGGACAAGACCGTTTTCATCTGGTGGATGTTTCTCCTCTCGGGGGGGATGTTCAACCTTCTGCTACCTTGGCTCCCCGGGCCTTTCCCGCCGCCGTCGGCGTATCTGCTGGCGCTTGCCGCGGCGGGGGCGGTCTGCTTTGTCGGTTACCATCTCTTCACCGGGCGCGCCTATCAAAAAGGCGACCTCTCGATCACCTACCCTCTGGCGCAGACGGCGATGCTCTATGTTCCACTCTGGGGGGTCTGGCTGCTCGGCGAGCGTCTCTCGCTCCACGGTGTCGGCGGTATCCTGCTCATCCTGATCGGCGCCTACTGTGTGCAATTGCGGCGCCTTACCTTCGACGAGGTGCTGCGTCCCTTCCGCGACCTCGGTGATCCGTCGGTGCGGGCCGCCCTGGCAGCCGGCTTTATCTATTCGGTCGGAGCGGTGATCGACAAGACCGGCGTCATGGTCTACTCCCCGCTCTACTTCACCTACCTGCTGGTGATGGGAATGCTCCTGCTGATGACCACCAATCTGCTGCGTCCCTGCTACCGCGGACGGATTTTGCTGGAGTGGCGGCAGAGCCGGACTCTGGTCCTGCTCTCGGGGCCGGTGATGATGGCCTCCTTCCTTTCCTTCCGCTACGGGCTCAAGCTGGCACCGATGAGTTATGCCGTTCCGGTACGGCAGGTCAGCCTGTTGATCGGGGTGCTGATCGGTACCTTCTTTCTTGGCGAGACCTGCGGTCGCATCCGTTTCACCGCCGCCCTGCTGATCCTCTCCGGCGTCTTCCTGATCCGTATCGGCTGATTCCTTTCCAACGCAAAGCACTTCGCATTTTTTCATTCTGCGGGCTTTGCTTCCCCGGCGCTTTGCGGTAAATTGCCCGAGAGAGCAATGAAGTTTCAAGCCTCTGCAGGGGGAAAGGATAGTGGATGAAGAATCTGGCGAATTTTTTCTTCGAAGTCGGCATGCTCAAACGAACGCCGCGCACCGGCTTCCAGTTTCTTGGTTCCGGGACCGAATCGGTGGCCGAACATTCCTTCCGCACCGCAATCATCGGCTATACCCTGGCGCGGATGGACGGGGCGGCCGATGTTGGCCGGGTATTGCAGCTCTGTCTGTTCCACGACATCCCCGAGGCGCGCACCGGCGATCTCAACTACGTCAACAAAAAGTACGTCAAGGTCGACGAGGCGAAGGCGGTGGCTGATCTGGCCCGCACCCTCCCCTTCGGCGAGGACTACAGCGGCGCCATTGCCGAGTTTTCCGAACGGCAGAGTCGTGAGTCTCTGCTTGCCCACGATGCCGATCAGCTGGAGATGATCCTGGCCCTCAAGGAGTACAAGGACTTGGGGAACCGTTATGCCGATGAGTGGTACCCCTTCGCCGTGCGCCGACTGAAGACCGAAATCGCGCAACACCTGGCGGAGACGATCTGGAGCACCGACTCGACGCGGTGGTGGTTCGACGATGACAGCGACTGGTGGGTGAAGGGGCGAAAAGAAAGCGCGGAATAAGGAGGGCCGCCGGGGAAAGTGAGCCTTGACGGACTGGTGCAGAAGTGGTAATAAATCCAACTTTGCGATGATCTGACGAATTTAACTCACCCCTTACCTGTTGCCGGGGAGCGGAGCGAACCGATGCTTGACCTCAAATACCTTCGGGAAAACCTGGACGAAGCGGAACGCCGCCTGGCCACCCGCGGGGCGGCGGTTAATCTCTCCGCTTTCCGCGAACTCGACCGCCGGCGTCGCGATCTGCTCGGCGAGACGGAGGCGCTCAAGGCTGAGAAGAACCGGGTGTCGGTCGTGATCGGGCAGACGAAGGACAAGAGCCAGGTGCAGGGCGAGATCGCCCGGATGAAAGAGGTTT
>DATBML010000101.1:0-3733 GCA_036554885.1 Desulfuromonadales bacterium | reverse complement strand
TGAAGCTGGCGCAGGTGATGCTAATCGCCCCGCGTCTCGTCCAGGCGGAACCGGAGCGGAATTTCAAGGATGACGTCTTCCCCTTCGACCTCCGGCGGTACGGGAGGAAACGAGTGGACACACGAGACGGCCCGCAGCGCGGCCTGGTCCAGCAGGGGATAAGCGGAGGGGGCTGCCACCTCCGTGGAGACGGGAACCCCGGCCCGGGTCAGGCGGCAACGGATCAGGACCATCCCCTGCATCCGCATCTTGCGGGCCATGAGGGGATATTCCCGGTGCTTTTCGATCAGCTTTCTTACCCGTTCGGCATAGGCGCTCCGGGCCCCGGCGGCCCGAGCGGCCCCGGTGTCCGGCCCGGAAACGGCTGACCCGGCCGGTTTGCCGGCGGAGGATTCCCCCCTATTGCCGGCGATATCGGCCGCCGCCTCCGGCCGGGCTGCCGGCTGACCTTCTTCGTTTCCATCAATAGCAGGGCCCGCCGGGCCTGCCGAGGGCAAGGAGGGTGCAAGCGCCTGGTTGGCTGCCGGGGAGAGGGGAGACGCTGCCATTTCCGGGACATCGGCTGCCGCGGGGCGCGGCGGGGTGGCACGAGGCGGGACCGGCGGCGGCCGGCGGGAGGGTGCAGGAGGTGGTGGGGCGGCCCGTTCGGGGACCGCCCCATGCACATTGCTTTCGGAAGAAAGGACGGCCTGCAGGTCGATGGTTATGACCGCCGACAGGCTCTTTTCCCCCGGCGTTCCCTGCCAAAGGAGCAGGGAGGCCAGGGCGGCGACGTGGCACAGCAGGGACAGGAGAGCGAACGGGACCAGCATCCCTTTATCCGCCTGCGCTGAAGACATTTTCCGGCCGTTGTGCTCCTTTTCCCTCATGCTGCCGCTCTCTTTGGCCTAGAAAGAACAAACGACGGTCGCATAGAAGGTGCGACCGTTCTCCGGCACCTTTTCCCCGCTGGCGAAGGGATCGCGCAGGTAGGAAAGGTGGCTGAAATACTGCTTGTCCAGCAGGTTTTCGACGCCGGCGTAGAGGGACACCACGCCGTATTTCAGCCCCGCCCTGAGGTCCGTCGTCATCCATCCCGGGGTTTCCTCCTCGCTCAGCGAGGAGTCGACGCGGTCCTGGCGGGCGGCGAAATTCTCCGTGACCTCGAAAAACCAGGTATCGACGTCGTAGCGCAGGCCCACCGACCCTTCGAGCGGCGGGATTTCCGACAGGGGCCGCTCATCGTCCTCGTTTCTCCCCTCGACATAGGAGATGCCGGCCTTCAGGAAGAGGTTGTACGGCAGGGAGGCCTGCGAGCCGACTTCGCCCCCCCAGAAGGAGGCGTCGATGTTCTCGTAGCTCTTGAGAAAGGGGGTGGGGTTGTGAAAGTGGATGAAGTCGTCCACCCGGCCGTAGAAGAGGGACCCCGTCAGGTAGAACCGGTCGGTGGAGTATTTCAGGCCGAGATCGGCCTGGTGGTTCACGCTCGCATCCAGGTCGGGATTGCCCCTCCAGGTCACGTTCGGCGGCATGGCCGGAACGTCAAGATAAAGCTCCTGGGCATCGGGCGGGCGCACCCCGCGACCGGCCCCGACGAAAAGCTCCAGGCCCTCGGCGGCGGTCCAGGTCAGCTGCAGGTTGCCGCTCGCCTCGGTGAAATCGGTGCTGTCGTCAAGGAGAGTGGCGTTGTTCTGCTGGTCCGCCTCGATCCGGGTGAGATCGCCGCGCACCCCTCCCCGCAGCACCAGCCGATCGCTGAGCGGCCATTCGTATTCCCCGAAAACGCCGAAGTTTTTGGTGGCCACCTCCGGGATCATGTTGAGTCGGGTGTAGGGCTGCGCCATGGTGAACATGGCCCGGCGGTTGTCGGCGTCCCAGCTGCGGGTGTAGTGGTCGATCCCCGCCTTGAGCGTTCCCGGCCCGGCGGCCAGCGACGCCGTCGCCTTGGCGCCGACGACCCAGGTGTTGGCGTCGGTCAGCATGGAATAGTCGCGCGGCCTGCCGACCGAGCTCTGCCGCAGGCGGTCGTCCATGACATGGTCGACCCGGTCCCAGTAAACCTGGAGAGCGGCCGCCTTGACCCGCTCGGAAAGATTCTCCCCGCGCAGGGTCCAGTTGAGCCGGTGCGTCCGGTCGTAGTCGGCGTCCATCTTCAGGTAGGGATAGAGGACGTGGTCGGCGTCCTGGTAGGAGTAGGAGAGTTCGGTGCGGAGCTTTTCCGTCGGATTGAAACCGAACTTTCCCCAGCCGGTGTTGATCTCGTAGGCCCTGGAATCGATGGCATCGGGCCGGTAGCGGTTGGGACTCGCCGCCGGGTAGATGTCGGTGATCAGTTTACCGTCGCCTGATTCGGGGACGTCCGAAACCTTGTGGGCGTAGCCGAGCAGGCCGTCCGCCCGGTCGGTGCCGTAGGAGCCGACGGCGGAAGTGTCGAACCGGTCGAAGGAGCCGTAGGTCAGGCTCAAGTCGGCGCCGGGCCCCTTCCCCGGACGCCGGGTGATCACCTCGACCAGCCCGCCGAGGCTGCCCGGATTTTCGAGGTCGTAGGGACCCTTCACCACCCGGACCCGATCGATCTCGGCGAAATCGATATGGAACGACGGCGGGTCCATGCGGTTCGGGCAGGCACCGTGCAGGCGTACGCCGTCCACCAGGACGTTGAGGTTGTCCCTCTGCAGTCCGCGCAGCACCACATCATTGGCGATGGCGCCCTTGCGGACATAGGTCAGCCCCTCGACGTTTTTGAGGGCCTCGCCCACATCGCGGGCCGGGCTCTCCCGTACTTCGCGGATGCTGAGGCTCTCCTCGCGGGGAGGCTCCTGTTCTCCTCGCACCACAATCTCTTCAAGTTGAAGGCTTTCGGCACCGGCAAAGGTCGTAAGGGTGCCGAGAGTCAGGGCCGCGACCGCGAACCTTGTCATGAACAATCGCATGTAATACTCCACTTCTGAAAGCGGTTGGATAAAAGGGTCGGCTCGTGTTCGATGGGAGTGCCCCCCGATGGCACCTGCCCGGGATTGCCGGGAAAGGCGTATGGGGATTTGACGGAACCCTGTCGCGCTCGCTGCACTGGTGCAAAGGGGCGCAGCGGGTGCCAAGCCGGGCGAATCCATCCAAAGAAAGGGCCGGGATGATGTCAGGAGAGGGGCGCGGGCTGCGGTGGCGGGACGTCGGGCTGTGGAGCTGGGGAAAGCTTCGCCGTCGGGACGGCGGGCAGATAAGCGGTGGAACCGATTGCCGCCGAGATTTCCGGACCGGCGGTCGCCGGCAGCCCGGGGTCGCCGGCGGCGAGGGTGGCCGGTTCGCCATCGCCGCAGGGGAGCGTGCTGATGATGCGGGTCAGGGGGCCGGCCTCGGCAGCCGGATGCTCGTCGCTGTGCTCCTGCCCGGAAACGACGCAGCAGGAAGGCGCGGCTGCCTTGGCACAGCAGCAGGTGTTGTTGGCGATGCGAGCGGGAGCGCAGCCGCAGAGGCGGTGGTCGCCGCGGCATTTCCCGCCCTCATGGTGCGTATCGAGGGTGTGGACAATGGCGGGCAGGAGGGGGGAGGCGAGGATGAGCAGAAGCGCGACAAGCTGCAGAAGCGCGGCGGGCCTGTCCCCAGCATGGGACAGGCGTGCAGGTCGGTATGGTCCGGATTTCGGGCGGGCAGTCATCGTTGGACGGAACCTCGGTCCTTTCTACCCCGTGTCGTTCGCGCAGGGATATTATTGAAGCCTCTTCCTGCTTCCTTGTCAAGGGAAAGGGCAGGGAAA
>DATBML010000080.1:0-2747 GCA_036554885.1 Desulfuromonadales bacterium | reverse complement strand
CAAACGGGAATTCGACTCCATCGGTTATGCACTCCTTCTAATCATTTTTGTCGATGATCCGGCAACCGGCCATGGCAGGCAGGAAGATGGGATCAGGCAATCTCTGCCTTCAGGCGGGCGGCACACCGCCGCGCCTCGAACAGCGCCCGCCCCAAAGCCTCTCCGCTGTCCAGGGTGAGCGCCAGGAAATACTCTTCCGTCAGCGGCAAAACCAGCGTCTGCGCCTTTTCGGCGGCGATCACCAGTTCCTCCAGGTCGCCGCCGTCCAGGCGGCGCACCACTTGTCGCAGGTTGTTCAGGATGACCCCCTTGTGCGCCCCGATGACCTTGAGTTCGTAGTCGTCGATCCTGGCCACATGATCGACCGCTTCCCCTTCCCAATCGACAATAATCGCCCCCCAGGCGTGTGGAACTCTGTTGATCATCTCCGTCAGCACCTTTTTAAACGGCATGAGGACACCTAGAATTCATTGATCCGGACGGAGACCAGCTTGGAGACCCCCGGTTCCTCCATGGTCACTCCGTACAGGGTATCGGCAATCTGCATGGTGCGTTTGTTGTGGGTGATGATGATGAACTGGGAAATCTCGGACATCTCCTTGACCAGTTCGTTGAACCTGCCGATATTGACGTCATCGAGTGGCGCATCGACTTCATCCAGAATGCAGAAGGGGGACGGCTTGATCAGGAAGATCGAGAAGATCAGCGCCACCGCCGTCAGTGCCTTCTCGCCGCCGGAGAGAAGATTGACATTCTGCAGCTTCTTGCCCGGCGGCTGGACGACGATGTCGATGCCCGTCTCCAGCAGATCCTCCTCGTCGGTCAGCTGCAGTTCGGCCCGCCCGCCGCGAAACAACCGGGGAAATACCTCCTGGAACTTGGCGTTGATCTGATCGAAGGTCTCACGAAATCGCTTGCGGGTGGTCCGGTTGATCTTGGTAATGGCGGTCTGCAATCCATCAAGAGACTGGCGCAGGTCCTCCTGCTGGACGGAGAGAAAACTGAAGCGCTCTTCCAGCTCCTGGAACTCTTCGATGGCGGTGAGGTTGACTTCGCCGATATCGTCGATCTGCCGCCGAAGCTCCTGCATGCGCCGTTCATCATCCGCGGAAGAGCCGGGGGCTTCAGTTGGCGGCGCAGCCTCGGCCAGGTCCAGCCGGTAACGCTCCAGAACGCTCTGGCGCAGGTGCTCGGCCTGCATTTCCAGTTCGCGCCCCTTGAGCTGCAGCGAGGACAGCGACTCCCGGGCCTGATTCAGCCGGCTGCGCAGCCCCTTGAGCAGTTCCTCCTGCGCCTCGATCTCCCGGCTGCCGGCCTCGAACCGCTCCCGGACCTTCTCGAAGCGACCCTTTTCCTCTTCCCGCCGGCCGAAGAGCAGGTCGAGCTCGACGCGCTGCCGTTCCATTTCGCTGCGCAGCCGCCCTTCCTCCTGTTGCCCTTCGGCCTCCCGATCAGTCAGCAGGGCGGCCCGGGCGCGCAATTCCACCCGCAACCGGGCGAGCCGCTCCAGGCTGCGGCGACTCCCCTCCTCGCGCTCCCGCAGGCTGGCGACGGCTACCTTGAGCGACGTAACCCGTTCACGCACCGTTGCCGTCTCCCGGCGCAAAACCTGCAATTCCTCCTGCAACCGGGCCACGCCTTCTTCATGCCGAGCCTTCTGCGACTCCTGCTCCTCGCGTCCCCGGGAGGCCTCCCGCAGCTGGAGTTCCAGCTCTTCCCGCTCTTCGTGAAGCTGATCTTCCTCCAGGCTGAGGACCTCCAGCCGCTCACGCAACCGGTCCGCTTCCCCGCTGATCCGCAGGAGATCCTTTTCGCTGTCGACCACCTTCAGTTCCTTGCGGTGCAGCGCCGCCTCCGTTTCCCGCAGCTGCTCTTCCGCCTCCGTCAGATCTTCCCGGAGCTGCTGGCGCTCGGCCTGCAGGCCCTCGACCAGCGCCTCCAGTCCCCCCACCCGCTCGGCCAGTTCTTTCATCTCGCGCCGCTTGTGCAGCAGTCCCTGGGCGAGAGTCTGACGGCCGCCGCCGGTGAGTTCCCCCCTCGCACTCAGCGTCTCGCCGGCTTCCGTAACCAGCACCACGCCGGCCGGCAGCGGCACTGCCAGGAAGGGTTCGAGACTCTCGACCAGGCACATCCCGGCGAGCAGAACGGTGACCGTCGTCTCGGCGCCCGGCCGCGGCTGCACCAACTCGAGCAATGGCGTGGCGCCGCCGATGGCAGCGGGAGTGGCGGGAGAGAAACCGGGCAGGACGAACGTGCAACGCCCCTCTTTCTGCCGCAGAAAGGCCAACGCCTCCAGGGCATCGCCAGCCGTCGCCGGCAGCGCCTGCAACCTGTCCCCCAAGGCTGCTTCCACGGCCGCCTCGTAACGGGCGGGCACCTCCAGAAAGTCGGCAACCATCGGGCCGAAACGGCCACGGAAACTGTTGTCGCCGAGCAGGGTCTTGACCCCGGCACCGTACCCTTCGAGATTTTTCTCCAACTGCCGCAGCGTCTCCAGCCGGGACCGGAAGCGGTTGAGCTCCTCGCGCCGGACCAACAGGGCGTTTTCGTTTTCCTCGATGCGCCGGCGCAGGGTCAGGACCGTTTCCTGCAGCCCCTCCCGCTCCTGCTGCAGACCGGTGCGGCGCTCGCGAAACCCCTCCAACGTCACTTCCAGCGCCGCCAGCAGCGCATGCGCTTCCTCGGCCTGCTCGCGTACAGTGACGGCATCGGCACGGTTCCGGGCCGCGCGCTCTTCCAGGGCCTGC
>DATBML010000062.1:0-4047 GCA_036554885.1 Desulfuromonadales bacterium | reverse complement strand
CGCCGCCTGGGCTTCGCCGCTGATATTGGAGGAACCGGCGAACTGCCCTCCTTTGAAGTTGTAGCTGGGATAGCCTCCTGCCTCGTTCAGCACGTTGGTCAGGATGTTGGTGCCGTAGGCGGGCAGACCCTCGCCGGTGACCGGGTGCTTGCGCAGCCCCTCGACGAACTTGCGGTTGGCGTCCCGGTACTTCTCCGGGTCCTTCGGGGTGCGCATCTTCATGCCGGCGTCGTCGAGGATGATCGCCTTGACCCGCTTGGCGCCCATGACGGCGCCCACGCCGCCGCGGCCGCAGTGCCGGGTCGGCCGAAGTTCGGGATCGGTGCAGGCGATGGAGGCGGCCAGCATCTTGCGCTCGCCGGCCGAACCGATGGACATGTAGGCCACCTTGTCCCCGTACTCCTGACGCAGCTTCTCGACGACCGGATAGTTGTCGAGTTCCTTCAGGCTGTTGTCGACGATGACCTGGATGCCGTCCTTGTTGATGTAGATCTTATAGAGGTCGTCGCCTGCCGGCTTCCCCTCGAGGACCACGGCGGCGTAGCCAATGCGCGCCAGCACCTGCGCCGCCTGGCCACCGGCGTTGGACTCCTTGATGGTGCCGGTCAGCGGGCTCTTGCATCCCACCGAAAGACGGCCGGTCATGGCGCCGGGGGTACCGCTCAGCATGCCGGGGGCGATGACCAGCTTGTTCTCCGCCCCCAGCGCATGGCAGAGGGGATGCACTTCCTTGGCGATGAGCAGAGAAGTCAGCGCCCTGCCGCCGAGACCGGCGTATTCGCCGACATCTTCTACCGTTACCTTCGGGCCGCCTATCGCGCCCATGTCAATCCTGGCAATCTTGTCCATTCCCGTACTCCTTTCCCTTTTGCTTGAATGACGTAGCTCGACGCTACATGAATTCTCCTTTCCGAAAGGGAGGCCCTGCCGTTTCCGGCAAAACCCGTTGGCCTGGCGCCATGGGAGCAATCCTTTAGGCGTTCAGGCTCGGAGGAACAGAAATTATTGAAATTTCCGCAGGGTCAAATCATGAATTGCTCCCACGGTGGATACTCCTAGCCGGCCACCTCCGCCTGCCGGAGGATGACCACCCGGTAGGAGGCAAAGGTTTTCCGCCGCAGGCACCCCCAGAAGACACCGGTGCCGTAGGCGATCTGCTCCAGCAGGTAGATGCCGGCGAAGCGAACGAAAGAGAGGCGCGGCTTTTTCACGGCATAATCGACGCCGGCGGCAACCCCCAGAGCACCGATGCACACCGCCCATAACGGCGGAAGGGCCAGGGCGATGGCAAAGAGCACGGCGGCGTAGTAGCGAACCAGGTGGTAGCAGAGATAGTAGACCAGGCTGCCGAGGGCGCGCAGGCGCCCGGCGAGGAGGGCAGGCAGGCCGATGGGCAGGCCCCGGCGGGCAATCCGCAGCCGGACCACCACCGCGTCGGCAGCAAGCAGACCCGCGGCCGGCAGCAACGGCCACCACGCCGCCAGCGGCGCCAGAAGACAAAGAGCCAGCACGAGGGCCAGCAGGGGGGGGATGACCAGCCGCTTGCGGCGCTGGGGATGGAGGACCTGAAGCTGCCCTTCGGAGGTGCCGTAGTCGAAACGCCGGGACATAAAGGAGCGGACGCTGCTGCGGTGCTCGTGCAATACCCGTCCCACCGGCAGATAGGCGATGGTCCAGCCGGCATCCCGCAGGCGCCAGGTCAGGTCGACATCCTCCCCCACGTGCATACTGTCGTCGAAGCCGCGGGCCGCCAGAAAGGCGGAGCGCCGCACCAGCAGGTTGCAGCTTGGCAGGTAGAAGGTATCGTTCCCCCTGTTTCCCGCACGCTCCCGCGACCCGAGGGAGAGGCTCGACATGACAGCCTCGTAGCGGTCGACGCCGGAGGCCGTGCACATGCCGTCCACCAGGCCGCCGACGGCCACCATGTTCGGGTCGTCAAAGGCGGGGAGCAATTCGGCAAGCCACCCCGCCGAGGCGCTGCAGTCGGAATCGATGAAGGCGAGGATATCCCCCGTCGCGGCGGACGCCCCGACGTTGCGGGCGGCCGCCGGACCCCGCCCCGTCCCCCCCGACGGCAGGACGCGGGCGCCGGTCTGCCGCGCCACCTGTGCCGAGTCGTCGCTGCTGCCGTCATCGACGACGATGACCTGGAGCTTCTCCTGCGGATAGTCGAGCCGGGCGAGGGAAGCGAGGCAGCGGGCGAGTTCTTCCGCCCGGTCCTTGACCGGGATGACGACACTGACGGTAGGGAGCGCCGCCGGCTGTTCGGCCAGGCTGCGGACCCGTTCCACGAACCCCTTGGCGACCAACTGCTCGAGGACCCTGGTTTCAGCGGCAGAGGCGGCGGTCAGCGGCCCGGTCAGCCCGCGCTTGACGAGTTGCGCCAGAGAATCGTTCAGGCGTAGCGCGCAAAGAGGGGTCTTGGCCATCAGGTAGCTTTCCCCCTCCCGCTCCACCAGCTCCACATGCTGTGCCAGGCGGTAGGTCATGAGGTCCCTCCCGGCGCCAGTCCTTCCTCGCAGAGAATCCGCCAGAGCCCCGCGGCCGTCTCCTCGGCCGAGAGAGAGTGCATCCTCCCCTCGCGGGCCTTGATCCCGCCGGAGAGCAGGGAGAGGATCCGCTCGAAGGCGGGAAGCTGCGGATCGGGGGTTACGACCCGGACCGGGTCGGGGCGGGGAAGACCGAACTCCGCAGTCGTGAGCCAGGCGCCCGTGGCACCGACCTCCCAGAAGGGGAGCCCCAGGTCCGCCAGCACCCATTCCTCGACGGGAGCCAGCAGGGATCTGGTGACCGCCTCGATGGAGGGGTATCGTGGCACTTTCTCCTCCTCGAAGAGAACCGTGCACGGAAACGGCGCCGCGACCGATTGCCGGGCGCCCCGGTCCGCCTTGCGCAGCGCTTCGACCCCCGCCTGCGCAAGCGTGAGCGAAACGGTGGCGGCGATACAGGGCATGCCTACCGCGGCGGCGGCCAGGGCCGGCGCCGGGTCGTCCCCCCGGTCCACCAGCCGGTTGCCGGTGAAGACAAGGGTCGGTGAGAGAATGGTCAGGATCCGGGCAAGGATGCGCGCATCGACTACGGCATCGCCACCATCCAGACCATGGTCCCAGAACCGGATCCCCCGGTCCGCCCCCATGGCGAAGGCGAGCCGCAGGGTATCGTCGAGACGGGCGGGACCAACGGCAACCACGGTCACCCTGGCGCCCACGCTGTCCTTGAGGCAAAGGGCCTCTTCCAGGGCCGCCAGATCCGCCGGGTTCGGCAGTCGCCGCAGCCCGCGCTCGCTGATGCCTGCTCCCCTCGTGATAATACCGGCGGGGGGACGGGGGTCGCAGGTTTCGCGGAGGAGGACGAGGATGTCGAGATTTTTGTTGGCCATTTCATACTCCTTAAAGGATGAGGGATGAAGGATGAAGGATGAAAAAAGCGAACTGACTTTCATCCTTCATAATTCATCCTTCCTCCTTGCTTTCAGGTCATCCTGAACGCTACCCCGAAGCCCCCCCGCGGATAGCGCCAGCGGGTGAAGGCCTTGCGGTGGCAAACGACGTAGCAGGTGCCGCATTCGAGACAGCCGTCGTAGACGAACGTCATTTTCTGATCCGCTTCCGACCAGGTGTAGCAGCGGGCCGGACAGGAGTTGACGCAGCCGCGGTTATCGCAGCCGACGCAGACCTGGGTGTCGAGGACGATGTGCGGTTCCCGGTCGATGTTGAAGCTGGTGAAGTCGAAGATTTCGTCGATGTTCATAAGGCTCTCCAGGCGCCGAAGGCGTCTACCGCAAGGTTCTTCAAGCCGACTTTCTCCCTGGCCGTCTTCAGGAAAAGCTTGGACATATTTTCCTTGGGCGCCCCGTCGATGCGGTAGATCTGCTCCATCAGGCTGCAGACCATTTCCGGATATTCGTTGTAGATGCGGTCGTTGTGCAGCATGTGCGGCGCTTTCCGGTACAACTTCAGGTCTTTGATAACGTAGCTGTCGTTCATCAGGCGCCGGTACTCCTCCAGCCCTTTGCGGCCGAAGTCTCCCGCCCGGTGGGCGGCGCTT
>DATBML010000006.1:0-3871 GCA_036554885.1 Desulfuromonadales bacterium | reverse complement strand
GGTGATGTCGAGCAGGACCAGGCTCACGCGCAGACGGCCGAGAACCGTCATGGCCTCGTGCCCATCCTGAACCGCGATGACATTGTTGATGCCGAGGGAGCGTTCCAGAAGAATGGTGAGACTGCGCAGCCAGGCCGCCTCATCATCCACCAGCAGAACCGGATCAAGCGGGTTGAGACTTTCTTTCATCATGCCTTTTCCTCGCTAGCGGCCGGCAAGGCCAGGATGACTGTGGTCCCTTGTCCCGGGGATGACTCGAACTGCAGGCTGCCGCCGTGCTCCTTGACGATGCGGGCGGAAACCGACAACCCCAGACCCGTGCCGCCCTGCTCCCGCCGGGTGGTGAAAAAAGGATCGGTCAGATGCGGCATGGCCTGCTCGGGGATACCGATTCCTTCGTCCACGACGATCACCTTGCAGAGCTGCAGCCCGGTGTCGAAAAAAGTGGAAATACTCAACCCCCTGGCCTTCTCCGGCAAAGCCTGACAGGCGTTGATGATCAGATTGACCAGAACCTGCTCGATCCGCTGCGGGTTTCCCTGCACCGGCAGTGGATCTCCGGTCAGGTCGCAGGAGAAACGATTCGTCGACATTTTGATCTGGTTGTTCACCAGCCGGATTGCCTTGTTCGCGACGGTGTTCAGATCAAACAGCCGGTTGTCCATCTCGTCGCCACCGCGGGCGAAATCCTTCATGTCATCGACGATATTCTTGATCCGTTGCGCCCCATCCAAAATTTCATCCAGCAGCAGAGGTATCTGTGATTTCATTTTCGAATATCTGATGCCGCCGAAGGAAAAATCACCGTGCGCCAGATAATGTTCCTCCAGAATGGGAGAGATGTTCGCGAACGCCTCCCGGATCATCGGCATGTTCATCAGGATCAGTCCGGTCGGGTTGTTGATTTCATGGGCAACCCCGGCGGCCAGTTCTCCCACGGCCGCCAGCCGTCCCGCCCGGGCGGCCGCCTCGCGTAACCGCTTCTTTTCAGTAATGTCACTGGCAAGCATGATGACCCGCGTCACTTCGCCTTCGGCGTTTTTCAGGGGGAATGCCTTGATTCCCCAGATGCTCCCCGCCGGATGCCTGATGACGCCATCCTCCATCGAACCTGATCCGAAACTCCGGGCGACCGGACAACGACCGCAGACGAGTGTCCCGCTGGCACAGAAATCTGAACAGAACTGCCTTGTGCTGCCGGTATTTTTCCCGACCAATTGCCGTTGCGAGGCAGCATTGGCCCAGATGACCCGCATATCGGGTGCCAGCAGTACAAGGACATCGGGGATGCCGTCGAGAAGCGCTTCGAATTCCTGTGACAATCTTTTGTATTGCTGCTCACTTTGCCGCAGTGCCAGTTCACCCTGTCGACGCTCCAGTTCGGCTGCCGCACGAATCGAAAAGACCCGCAGGAGCGACTCGACCATGCCGGGATCCTGAATGCGCTGCCGGAAAAGAGCCACCAGGAGCCCGAGGGGCTCCCCGGTCGATCCGAAGAGAGGGGCTCCGGCATAACCCTCGATGTCGCGCTCGGCGAGAGCGCGATCTTCTGGAAACTGTTCAGCCACCCCCGCCGGATAGACACAGATTTTACGCCCGAGGACATTCTCGCAAGGGGTGCCCGGAAGATGATACTCGAAACTCTCGCGCTCCCGGCCATCGACGATCGCGGCAATCGACCGGAGCCGTTCCGGCTGCTGCGCCACCAGCTCGCTTACAAAGACCTCGTCGGCCTTCAGGGCTTCGGCCAGTCCGTTCGTCAGGGTACGGAAAAAATCGTCCCCGGTATTGATCGAGACGCCCCGCTCGATGCTTGCCACCAGTTCCTCGTAACGCTTGCGGTCCGTGATATCCTGAACCAGTGCGACGCAATAGCTCAAGTTGCCGTTTTCATCGTGGACTGCGGTGGCCGAAGCATATCCCCAGACGATGGAACCATCCTTTCGAACATAGCTCTTCTCGTGTTTGAACGCCGTACGTTTGCCGTGCCTGAGTTCAAGATAAAACCGTTGGGAAGCTTCCCGATCTTTGGGGTGGGTGATGGTCTGAACGTCCAGCGTCAACAATTCATCAGGATCGTACCCGAGGAATCGACACAATTCCGGATTGACCTGCAGGCATTTCCCCTCGGGGGAAACAATGGCCATGCCGGCCGCGGCGTTTTCGAATATCGATCGGAATCGCCCCTCGCTCGCCGTCGCCGC
Source organism: Desulfuromonadales bacterium (assembly GCA_036554885.1). Lineage (GTDB taxonomy): Bacteria > Desulfobacterota > Desulfuromonadia > Desulfuromonadales > DASPGW01 > DASPGW01. The sequence continues at coordinate 1,667 of DATBML010000006.1, read as the reverse complement.
GCGCTCGGCGACGGCCAACCGCCGCTCGTTCTCCAGACGCCCCAGAACCTGACGAACCACCGACGGCAGCATTTCGGCAAAAACATGATCCTTGGCCAGGTAGTCGAGAGCGCCGAGCTTCATCATCTCTACGGCGAGCTTTTCATCGCCGTGAGCGGTAATGGTGATAAATGGGATGCGCAACCCCTTTTCGGCAAGCGTGCGGACAACATCCCGGCCGGTCATATCAGGCAGCCGATAATCGAGCAACACCAGGGCAACCGGATGCGCGACAAGCCAGTCAATGGCCGCAGCCCCGTTCGTCATGCAGGCAACCTCGTAACCGAGATTTTCCAGCGTTTGGCGGCTCAGGGCCAGGGCGCTTGCCGAGTCGTCCACCACCAGGATGGTCCTGGCTGATTCGAAACCATGTCCGGGCATGCGTTATGACCTTTACGGGTTGGAACCTGAAATCGGCGCGGCATGGAATAGCTTGCCCCCGAAATCACACCACGTTGGCTCTGAATTACCGCACGGGATATTTCATTCTGCGAATCGCCATGCCACTTAAAGTTTTTCCGCAAACCGCCGGAGAAACAGCGCCGTACCATCAAATTAATTCAGAGAGTACGTTAATAACAAAAACCCGTGAATAATGAAAACATTTTTTCAGACTTTTTTCAGGCCATCCAATCCGCACAGAGACCCGAGTCGGGAATCATTCGGAGCCACCTCCAGACTTTTAAATGACCCCGGATCCGAGGGGAGGCAACGATTCCTGCAGAGCGGTCTTTTGCCTGTCTAGGCAAAGGTCGCGAGCTGTGTTAATCTTCAGTGCACACGACCTGCCGGGGGGGGGCCATTGCGTTTCGTAGTCTGCAATTTTTCACACCTGCCGATCTGCAGTACGAGCCCCGACTCGTCAGCCCTGATTGATCAGCAGCCCTCCCCGCCGGCGTTCGCCGACTCACGGCGGCAAGCCGCAATGGGGCTCACCTGGCTGCTCCTGACCTATGCCGCAGGCCTCGGTTGCGCCCCCTGTCTGGAATTCACCCGCCCTCTGGCCACACTCCCCTGGCTGGCGGCCCTTCTCTGGTTTGCCTGTCGGCGGCGACGCGGCGCGTCTCTGCTGCTGTTTCTGTTTTTCTGGTCGCTGGGCGTCGCCTTCTTCCATCTGGCCATCAGCCCTCCGCGGGATCCGGGCCACATCCGGTCGTTTGCAGGGAATCAGCCGCTGACCGTCGAAGGCACCGTTGTGGCCGTCGCCGACCGCGCCTTCGGCCGGACGCTGATCGACCTCGAGACACGCCGTGCCGGCACGAACGGCATTCTGGCCCCGGTACGGGGAAGAATCCGCCTCTACCTCGAAGAGGAGGCCGCCGGAGTGCATCCCGGCGAGGCTATTCGCTTCCGCTCGCGCCTGCGCACGCCTCGCACTTTCGGTACTCCCGGCGAATTCGATTATCCCCGGCAGTTGGCCCGCCAGGGGATATTCGTCGTCACCTCCCTGAAAAAGGCGCGGGAGATCGTCCCCCTCGGCGGAGCACTCGGTCACCGCTCCTTCACCTCCATCGAAGGATGGCGCCGGCAGCTCGCGCGTGGAATTGACAACCAGCTTCCCCCCCCTTCCGCCGCGTTGGTCAAAGCCCTGATTATCGGCGAGAAGGGGGACGTTACCCCGCAGCAGC
>DATBML010000493.1:0-6778 GCA_036554885.1 Desulfuromonadales bacterium | reverse complement strand
GCTGCTGCTCCTCACGGATAATGAAAAGGGAGAAGGTCCCGATCCCGACCGTAAGGAGGATGATGTTCAGGATGATGACGCGGCTGATGAGGCTCTTGAAGAACAAATAAACCCTCTCGGAAGGTCCGAAATCCAAAGTCCTTGGTCCGAAGTTGAAGGTCGCGAACGCTTCTCCCAGCCTTGGACCTTGGAACCGAGACTCGGGACCCGGGACCTTTGACCTTAGACTTTCCTTAGCAGAACGCGCTCGGCCGCCTCCACCAGGTGCGCAGCCGTCAGCCCGTAATGCACCAGAAGCTCCTCGGCGGTCCCGGACTGGCCGAAAACATCACGCAACCCGACTCGTTCCACCGGCACCGGATGGCCTTCGGCCAGCACTTCGCAGACCGCGCTGCCGAGGCCGCCAACCACCGAGTGTTCCTCAGCGGTGACAACCGCTCCGGTCTCCCTGGCGGCCTTCAGCACCAGATCGATGTCCAGCGGCTTGATGCTCCCAAGGTGGACGACGCGGGCAGAAATCTTCTCTTCGGCCAAAATGCCGGCGGCCTTGATCGCCTGGGCAGTCATCAGGCCGGTGGTGATGAAAGTGAGTTCGGTTCCCTCGCGAAGGGTCGCTCCCCGGCCGATGGCAAAGTCACAGCCGTCGGCAAAAACGGTCGCCACTTTGGACCGCCCGAGCCGGATGTAGACCGGGCCCTGAAAGGTGGCAGCTGCCCGGATCGCGGCTGTCGTTTCGGGGCCGTCGGCAGGGCAGAGGACAGTCATGTTGGGGAGTGCACGCATGATGGCCAGATCTTCGACCGACTGGTGGGAACCACCATCCTCGCCGACAGTGATGCCGCCGTGGGTGGCGACTACCTTGACGTTCAGCCGCGGATAGGCCAGAGACTGGCGGATCTGCTCGAACGCCCGCCCGGCGGCAAAAACTGCGAAAGTGGAAGCGAAAGGGATCATTCCCCCTGCCGCCAATCCGGCCGCCATGCCGACCATGTTGGCCTCGGCGATACCGACATTGAAAAAACGCTCGGGAAATTCCTTAGCAAACAGCGAGGTCTTGGTCGAACCCGACAGGTCGGCATCGAGGGCAACAACCTTCGGGTTTTCCCGGCCCAGTTCGAGCAGAGCCTGACCGTAAGCATCTCTTGTGGCAATCATGCTGATACCTCGTCATTGGTCACTTGTCATTTGTCCTTGGTTGAAGGCGGCTGTGCCAATGGCCAATGACTGATGACAAAGAGTAGTTTTTACGAATGTCCCAAGTGCTCCAAAGCGCGGGAGAGTTCGTCGTCGCTGGGGGGAACCCCGTGATAGCTGGCCTTGTGCTCGAAGAAGGGGACCCCCTTCCCTTTGACGGTGCGGGCGATGATCATGGTCGGCCGCTCCTTGCTCTGCCCGGCGTCTTCGAGGGCGCGGCAAATCGCCTGGATGTCATGGCCATCCACTTCGAGAACATGCCAGTTGAAGGCCAGAAATTTCGGCCCGAGCGGAGCCACGTTCATCACTTTCGCCACCTCACCGTCGATCTGCAGCCCATTGTGGTCGAGTATGACGCAGAGGTTGTCGAGGCGGTAGTGGGCAGCGGCCATCGCCGCCTCCCATATCTGTCCCTCCTGAACCTCACCGTCGCCGAGCAGCGAAAATATCCGCGAACTTTTCCCCTGCAGACGGGACGACAGAGCCAGGCCGACGGCCTGGGAGAGCCCTTGGCCGAGGGAGCCGGTGCAGACCTCCACACCGGGCGTCTTGTTCATATCGGGATGCCCTTGCAGATGACTGCCGAAGCGGCGGAGCGTCTTCAGATCGTCCCGGGAGAAATAACCGGCCTCAGCCAGACAGGCGTAGAGCGCCGGGGCGGCATGTCCTTTGGAGAGCACGAAGCGGTCGCGGTCCTCCCAGGCGGGGTTGCTGGGATCGTGGCGCATGGCGTGGAAATAGAGCACCGTCAGCACATCGATGGCCGAAAGGCTGCCGCCGGTATGCCCAGACCGGGCAATATTGAGCATCTTGAGAATTTCCACGCGCAGGTTCCGGGCGGTCTGTTCCAGTTCCCGGACGGTCTGTTCGGTCAACATCAGAAAGCAACTCCCATCTGTTTGTCGGATCCCGCTGGCAAGGAGGCTGATCGCCCCGGGGTCGTTGGTCATGTTTACTTATTTCTCATCGCCATCCCCCAGCAGGTAGGAGAGAATGATCTCGTCGAGATTGCCTTCGAGTACCGTCGGCCGCTGTTCGCGGCAGGCAACCGGCGTCGGTTCGGGCCTGATTCCGGATCTCGGCTCGGGCATAGAAGCTGGCGGAGGGGCCGGGGCGACGGTCGCAGGAGCGGCGGCCGGAGGTTCAGCGGGCCGACGGCCGGCGATTATTTCGTCGAATTCGCCGCCCTTTAGCCGGCGCAGCATCTCCCGATGCTGTTCCTTCATCAGCTCTTCGACCACCTGCTCCAACCGGTCGACCTTGGTGATGTCGGCGTAGGATGTTTTCCTGGAAGCCAGGATCGTCCCCCCCCGATAGAGCAGGGTGATGATATGGGGACTCTTCAAACCACTGTCTTCGGTCTGGACGTGGAAAAGTTCACCCTTATAACGGAAGTTGTGGTTGAAACCGACGACCATGCCACGCTCGTGAAAAAGTTGATAAACTCGCCTATAGTTAGCACAGTCCGCGAAATGGCGCAAGCAATCCTTTGGTCTATCCCGTCTTTTGACGGAACAGCTCCTTGACCTTCGCCACGGCCTCCAGAGCATCAGCCGCATAGAGGTCGGCGCCGATGGAATCGGCATACTCCTGGGTCACCACCGCCCCGCCCACCATGGTGAAGACCTTGATTCCGGCCGCGCGGAGCTGGGCTATGGTGGTCTGCATCTGGTTGAGGGTGGTGGTCATCAGGGCCGAGAGGCCGACGGCATCAACCTGACGCGCCCGCGCCTCCTCGATGATACGCCGGGACGGGACGTTTTTTCCCAGGTCGACCACCTCGAACCCGTGGTTCTCGAGCAGGGTGCAGACAATGTTCTTGCCGATATCGTGGATGTCCCCCTCGACAGTCGCCATGAGTATTCTGCCCAGGCTCGACGCCCGCTCACCCGACATCTCGGCCTTGAGCCGGGCGAAGGCGGCCTGCATGGTTTCGGCGGAGAGCATCACCTGAGGGAGGAAGACCTGGTTTTTGCCGAAACGCCGTCCCACCTCCTCGAGACCGGGCAGCAGTCCTTCGTTGCTGACCGCCAGCGGCGAGAGCCCCTCGGCCAGGGCCACCTCGACCAGGGAAACAATCCCTTCCCGGTCCCCTTCGATGATGGCGGCGGCCAGACGCTCGCGAATGCCGATTTCCTTCCCCGTTTCGGCGGCCGGAACGGTGGGAGGCACGAGTGCCGCGGCGTAGCAGGCGATATACTCCTCGGCCCGCTCGTCATGCCCCAGCAGCACCATGGCCGCCCGGTAGGCGTCCATCATCTTCTCTTCTTTCGGATTGATGATCGCCGCATCAAGACCGGCGGCGAGGGCCATGGCGAAGAAGGTGGCCGACAGGACCGGACGGCTGGGAAGACCGAAGGAGATGTTGCTCACCCCGAGGACGGTGGCCAGCCCGAGTTCGCCCTTCACCGCCTGAACCGCCCGCAGCGTCTCCATGGCACGCTTCTGCTCGGCCGAGACGGTCAGGGTCAGGCAGTCGATGACCAGATCCTGCGGTGACAGACCGGCCTCGGTCGCCGCCTTCAGAATCTTGCCGGCCACCGCCAAACGTCCCCCGGCCGTCTCCGGGATGCCGGTTTCATCGAGGGCCAGGCCGATGACGGCGGCGCCGTACTTGCGGGCCAGCGGCAGGATGGCCTTGAGGCTTTTCTCCTCGCCGGAGACTGAGTTGATCAGCACCTTGCCGTCGGCAGCCTTGAGGCCGCGCTCCAGGGCGACCGGATCGGAAGAGTCGAGGACCAGGGGAAGCGAGGACACGCCGGTGACGGCAAAAACCGCCCGTTCGAGGGCCGCCGGCTCGTCGACCCCCGGAACGCCGCAGTTGACATCGAGCAGGGTGGCGCCGAGCGCCGCCTGCTCCTGCGCCTCGCGCCGGATGTAGGCCGTCTTCCCCTCCCGCAGTTCCTGGCTGTAGAGCTTTTTGCCGGTCGGATTGATGCGCTCGCCGATGATCGCGCAGGGGGCGCCGCTCCCCAGAGGAACGGCAGCGGTGCGGCTGGAGAGATAGCCGCGCCGGGGCTGAGGCGTCCAGGCGTGGGATTTGCCGTCGAGCGCCGCCCGGATGGCGCGGATGTGGGCCGGAGTCGTGCCGCAACAGCCGCCGATGACCCGCACTCCGAGAGCGATCATCCGGTCGTGATAGGCCGTCATCTCCTCGGGGGTGCCGGGGAAAACCGTACGTCCGTCGACCAGGGTCGGCAGCCCGGCATTGGCCTGGGATATCAGCGGCCGGGGCGTCACCGAACGCATCTTCTCGAGGATGGCGAAGATGCCGTCCACTCCCAGTCCGCAGTTGGAACCGATCACGTCGGCACCGAGGGCGTCGAGGGTCACCGCCGCCGCCTCGGGCGGGGTGCCCAGGACCGAGCGGCCACCGTCGTCGAAGGTCATCAGTGCCATGATCGGCAGATCTGAGAATTCCCGGCAGGCGATCACGGCGGCACGCAGTTCGCGGATATCGAGAAAGGTTTCGAGGGTGACGAGATCGGCCCCGGCGGCGGCAAAGGCGCTCACCTGCTCACCGAAAATATCGACCATTTCGTCGAACCCGGCGTCGCCCACCGGTTCGAGAAAGCGGCCGGTCGGGCCGATGGAGGCCGCCACGAAGCGTCCGGGCCCGGCCGCCCGCCGAGCGATCTCCACTCCGCGGGCATTGATTTCGGCCACCCGGTCCTCCAGGCGGTAGTGCGCCAGCTTGACCCGGCTGCCGCCGAAGGTGTTGGTGACGATGATGTCGGCGCCGACATCGGCATATTCCCGGTGAACGCCCGCCACCACCTCGGGCGCGTTCAGATTCATCTCCTCCGGACAGGCGCCGGGCTTCAACCCACGCTCCTGCAGCATGGTCCCCATGGCGCCGTCGAGCACCAGCACCCGCTGCCGCAAGGCTTCTCTGAATGCATTCATTGTGAACTCCTCCCCGGCTCTGCCGCCGGTCTTCCCTCGGCAGACACAGGCGTCTGCTTCGCCTTTGCCGAACCTTCGGGTGGGCGAGTAAAGCTGAAATCGGCCTTGACCGGCTCGCGCAGGTCGACGTGCCCTTTCAGGGTTTCGACCGGCTCTCCCTCCACCAGAATACGCACCTGGCGGAGGTGGGGAAAGTTTTCGGCCAGGGTGTCGGCGAGACTGTAGATGGTCAACAGTTCGGAAACACTGCCGCCGGGATGTCCGCTCACCAGATCGCGGCTGAAATCGATGGTGGCGGTCCCGTCGCTTGCCGTTACACCGCGGACTTGTGCATTTGAAGGGAGAACGGCAACCAGGTCCGTGACTGGGCCGTCCACCAGAGACTGGACGGTCGCCCGGAGGCAATCGGCTTCTGCCAGACAGTCGTCGATCTGGCGGGCCTCGGCGACAAGAAAGCTGCCGTCAGGGCTGCCGAAATACAGAACCACTTCGCGCAGCTGCTTCGGCTCCGAAACGACCGTCGCCGGCGCCGGTACCGAAGGCGGCGTCGAAAGAAACTTGCGGGCGACGAGGAGGCCGATGGTCAGCAGGATAAAAAGAAAAGCCAGCAGGACGAGGCGGCCACGCCAGGATTTGCCTTTCATAACGGAAATCCCCCTAGAATGGATGTTGCCAGGGAAACATGGCAGACGTCAGGATACAGAGACGGGCCCGGCATGCCGGACGGGAAGACTGCCTAGTCCAGTTCGACCTGTTCCACCCCTTGCAAATCTGCGCCGAGGAAGGCGCCGCCGACCCGCTCGAAGCGGGTGGGCACATCGGTGACGAAGAATCGTGGGGCGCCCGGCCGGCCGCACCGGGAGAGCTGCCGCGCCTCGAGCAGCGCCGCCACCACGCGGGCGGTTTCTTCCGCCGAGTCGACCAGTTCGACCCCCTCGCCGAGAACCTGATGCAGGGTCGTTTTGAGGAGAGGATAGTGGGTGCAGCCGAGAACTAGGGTGTCGATTCCCTGCTCCTGCAGGGGCGCCAGATATTCGGCTGCCGCGAGCCGGGCAACGGCATGGTTCGCCCACCCCTCTTCGGCCAGCGGCACGAACAACGGGCAGGGTGCGGCGAAGACCTCGATCCCGGGATCGTGGGCGTGGATGGCCCGGGTGTAGGCGCCGCTCTTCACCGTCCCTTCGGTGCCGATGACTCCGACCCGGCGGTTGCCGGTCAGTTGCAGAGCCCGGCGGGCGCCGGGTTCGATGACGCCGATCACCGGCAGACTGAAACGTTCTTCCAGTGCCGGCAGCGCGACCGAAGACGCGGTATTGCAGGCCACGACCAGCATCTTCACGCCCTGCGCGACAAGGAACGCGGACGCTTCCATGGCATAGCGAAGGACCGTCCGCGGGCTCTTGGTCCCGTAGGGAACCCGGGCCGTATCCCCGAGATAGATGAGCTGTTCACCGGGCAGCAGGCGGAGGAGTTCCTTGAAAACGGTCAGCCCGCCGACTCCCGAATCGAACACCCCGATGGCACGTTCAGACACAACTTTTCTCTTTTCCGGCTGATGACAACAGGGGAGCATTTAAGAGCAAGCTGGCGGAAAAGTCAAGGGAAATGCCTGTTTTTAAGCTTTGCCTTTGGGGAAAAACCTGCTATGTTCTAGCGATTGACAATCTAGGCATGTCAT
>DATBML010000490.1:0-3212 GCA_036554885.1 Desulfuromonadales bacterium | reverse complement strand
CCAATGCCATCCTCGACGGCACCGACTGCGTCATGCTTTCGGGCGAGTCGGCCATGGGCAGATATCCCGTGGATGCCGTCGCGATGCTGGCCCGGATCGCCGCTGTCGTGGAACCCCGCAAAAAGCCGGTCACGGTCCAGGGGCTCTTCGAGGGGATGGAGCTCAAGGGTAGGCTGAAGCCCGCCCACCTCATCGCCGTGGCGGTGGAGGCGAGCATCCAGTACGCCTCTCCCGCCGCAGTCTTCGTTCCGACCCACAGCGGCGCCACGGCAAGAAGCCTCTCCCTCTTCAGGATGCCGGTCTGGATCGCCGCCGTGAGTTCCTATGAACGGACCTGCCAGAGCCTCGTCTTTTCCTACGGGGTTCAGCCCGTGTACGAACCGGACCACCCGGACAACTGGGAGTCCTTCGTGCGGGGTTGGCTCGGGCGGCACCAGGTGACGGGGGATCTGGCCATCCTGACGGAAGGCCCTTCGACGAAGCATCCCGAGGCGCACAACCGGATGGAGATCATCGACCTCAGGCATCGGCGGGACAGGTGACGAAGAAAGGAAAATTCAGGCCTTCGGAAAGAGGAGAAGAGCATGGGATTGCATGAACTCGCCGGGAAGCCGGCGCCACGGTCGATGCTGGCGAACATCCCGAGACTGGTCGCGGCCTATTACACGCATAGGCCGGATGCCGCAGTTCCAGAGCAGCGGGTCGCCTTCGGCACCTCGGGCCACCGGGGGTCGTCGCTCCGCAGCAGTTTCAACGAGGCGCACATCCTCGCCATCAGCCAGGCCATCTGCGAGCACCGCAAAGCCCGGAAGATCGGCGGTCCCCTCTACCTCGGCATGGACACCCATGCCCTGTCGGAACCGGCCCTGGCAAGCGCCATCGAAGTCTTTGCGGCCAACAAGGTCGAGGTGTTCATTCAGGACGGCCTGGGCTATACGCCGACGCCGGTCATCTCCCACGCGATACTCGTCCATAACCGCGGCGTACGCGGAATGCGCAATCGTGCCGACGGCGTGGTCATCACGCCTTCCCACAATCCTCCCGAGGACGGCGGCTTCAAGTACAATCCCCCGCATGGCGGCCCGGCGGATACGGCAACCACCACGGCCATCGAAGAGCGGGCCAACGAGCTGCTTTCCAGAGGCCTCAAAGGGGTCCGGCGAATCCCCTTCGAAAGGGCCCTCAAGACCGGTTGCATCCGCCGGCACGACTACGTCTCCCCCTATGTCGACGACCTCGGCAGCGTCGTCGACATGGAGAGTATTGCGGCGGCGGGGCTACGGATCGGCATCGACCCGCTCGGCGGGGCGGCGGTCGCCTTCTGGCATCCCATCGCCGAGCGTTACCGCCTGAATCTGGAGGTCGTCAACGAGATGGTCGATCCGACGTTTTCCTTCATGACCCTGGACAAGGACGGGAAGATCAGGATGGACTGCTCTTCACCCTTCGCCATGCAGAGCCTCATCCGGCTGAAGGACCGCTTCGACATCGCCTGCGGCAACGATACGGATGTCGACCGGCACGGCATCGTGACGAAGGGGTCGGGACTCATGAACCCGAACCACTACCTGTCCACCGCCATCTGGTACCTCTTCCAGAACCGGGCCGGCTGGAGCCGCGACGCTGCCATCGGCAAGACCCTGGTGTCGACGTCGATGATCGACCGGGTCGGTGCGGCGCTCGGCAGGAAGGTCTGCGAGGTGCCGGTCGGGTTCAAGTGGTTCGTCGACGGGCTCCTGGACGGTTCTTTCGGCTTCGGCGGCGAGGAGAGTGCCGGCGCCTCTTTTCTCAGGCGCGACGGGACGGTCTGGACGACCGACAAGGACGGCATCATCATGGACCTGCTCGCCGCCGAGATGACCGCCAGAACCGGCAAAGACCCCGGCGAAATCTACCGGGAGATCGAAAGCCGGTTCGGCAGCCCATCGTATGCGCGGATCGATGCCCCCGCCACACCGGCGCAGAAGAAGGTTTTGAGCAGGCTCTCTCCCGAGCTGGTCAAGGCGCGGGAGCTGGCCGGCGAGCCGATTACGGCAAAACTGACCCGGGCGCCGGGGAATGACGCCGATATCGGGGGGTTGAAGGTCATCACCCGGAACGGCTGGTTCGCCGCCCGTCCGTCGGGTACGGAGGATGTTTACAAGATCTATGCGGAAAGCTTCCTGGGCGAGGAACATCTGCTGAATATCCAGGAAGAGGCGCAAGCTATCGCCGGTGCTGCCTTCGCTGCCGCGGGGGTGTGAAGGCTAATGAAAAACAACGCTATGTTGCATGGTTACGGAAAAGTGATAAGCTCGTTTTAACCTTTGGCGGGCAAGCCGCCAGCGGCATTGCCGCCCTGCCTGACCGGCAGGACCGTCTCCCATCGCGGGCGAGGTTGGCACCATGATGACACTCCTGTTCCTGATTCTGTTCCCCCTCGCCATCGCCCTCCTGGCATTGATCCTGCCGCGGGGACTGATCATAAAAAAACTGATCGGGGTGATCGCCAACGCGACGCTGTGCATCGTCCCGATCTGGCTGCTGATCACGAACCTTGACCAGGGCCCGGCCTGGTTCCGGCTGGAGAGCAGGCTCATCGACGCGGGGATGCTGCTCGTCGAATTCGCCATCGCCGTCTTCCTGCTCTACCTCTCCTATAAGGCCAAACGCACCCTGCCGGCGCTGCTGGTCATCGCCCAGTCGGCGATCATGTTCAGCCTGGAGGTGACCGCCGGGCATGGGATACAGGTCGAGCACAGCCTGTTCGTCGACATGTTCTCCATCATCATGGCTCTGCTCATCGGCATCATCGGCAGCGCCATCTGCCTGTACGCCATCGGCTACATGCCGGAATTCCACGAGCACCACAAGGAGGTGAAGGACCGGCGCAACACCTTCGGCTTCCTGATGTACCTCTTTCTCGCCGCCATGTTCGGCATCGTCTTTTCCAACAGCCTGCTGTGGCTCTATTTCTTCTGGGAAATCACCACCGTCTGCTCGTTTCTGCTGATCGGCTACAAGGACGACAAGGCCTCCCGGGAGAGCGCCTTCCGGGCACTGAACATGAACCTGCTCGGTGGGGTGGTGTTCGCCGCCGGCCTGCTCTACCTCCATTCTTCCTCCGGGATCATGGAGCTGGACAAACTGCTGCAGCTCGACCAGGGGATGGTCCTGCTCCCCGCCGTCTGCCTCGCCTTCGCCGGCCTGGTGAAGTCGGCGCAGTTCCCGTT
>DATBML010000049.1:0-3309 GCA_036554885.1 Desulfuromonadales bacterium | reverse complement strand
TTGAAGGCCCGCTTCGGTCAACCTCGACTCTGTGGCGAAGTCCTCGCCGTGCACCTCGACGGGTGTCGCCACGAACGGTCGGCACCTGTCGATTTCTGTCGCCTGATGCCTTTGCAGGGGCAGCGATTTCAGGGGCTCGGTGCGAGTTGCCGGCCGGGGGACGTTTCTTGACAAAAAAGTGCAGCGGCGAGATAATTAGTTTGTACTAAAGATATGTTCTGACCGTAGGGACGGGCAAGGAGAAATGGAGGTGAAACAGTATGTTGCCAGTCCACTGGGAACCTTTCCGGGGTCTGGGCAGGGAGCTGGGTACTCTGCACAGGGAAATGGATGAGCTTTTCCGCAAGACGTTTGGGCTGACCACGGAACCCGCCTTTGAAAGGGGAGGGATGATCACTCCGGCGGTCAATACCTTCGTGGAAGGGAACAACTACTGCGTCGAGGCCGAACTCCCCGGCATCAACAAAAAAGACCTCGATGTCAGCATCGACGGGAACGTCCTTACTCTTCGCGGCGAACGCACGGAGAGCAAAGAGCGGAAAGAAGAAAATTACTTCATCCGTGAATCGCAGTTCGGGTCCTTCGTCCGCAGGTTGACCTTGCCCGAAGGGGTGAATACCGAGAAGATTCATGCGGCTTACGAAAACGGCATACTGAGGATCAGCATGCCGATGGAGAAAAAAGCCATTACCGGCCGTAAAGTGTTGATCGAAGGGCCGGAGGAAAGCGGCAAGAAAAGGGAAATCCACTAGACACCAGAGGATAACGAGCGGCGTGATAACCGCTTGTCACTTTTCAGCCAGTCCCGACGGTATGGAGAATCTTGAGGAAGGAAAAGACGGCGCCCGCGTGGGCGTCTTTTTTTGTCTGAAGATTTAGTGGTGAGATGGCCGAAGCAGGGTCATCGGCAGCATGCGAGAAGGGCCAGCCCTGCCGGGCCGGCCCTTCTCGTCCAGATTCAGTCGCTGTGTTCAGGACCCTGCGGGCTTGAACGCATCGGGTGCGAAATTATAGGTGGCGAAGTAGTCCTCGACTGTTTCGGCGCGGCGGATGAGCTCGACGGTGCCGTCCAGGCGCAGCAACAGCTCCATGGGCCGCAGACGGCCGTTGTACTGGAAGCCCATGGCATGACCGTGGGCGCCGCTGTCGTGGATGGCCAGCAGGTCTCCCTCCTCGATCGGCGGAAGCTCGCGCTGCACGGCGAACTTGTCGTTGTTTTCGCACAGCGAACCGACTACGTCGTAGAGCTCGGTCTTCGGCAGGTTCTCCTTGCCGATGACGCTGATGTGGTGGTAGGCGCCGTAGAGGGCCGGGCGCATCAGCGAGGACATGCAGGCGTCGACGCCGATGTACTTGCGGTAGATGTCCTTGTGGTTGATGGCGGTGGTGACCAGGCAGCCGTGCGGGCCGGTCATGTAGCGGCCGCTCTCCATGTACATCCTGGGAGCGTAGCCATGCTGACGACGGAAGGCGTCGAACATGGCGGTGATCTCTCCGGCCATCTGTTCGATGTTCAGGACGTTGTCCTCCGGCCGGTAGGGGATGCCGAAGCCGCCGCCGATGTTGACGAACTCGAAGCGGATGCCCAGCGCCGCCTCGACCTCCTCGGCGATCTCCAGCACCATCCGGGCTGTCTCCACCATGTAGGTATAGTCGCGCTCGTTGGAGGCGATCATGGTGTGCAGGCCAAAGCGCTTTGCGCCCCGCTCGCGAGCCAGGCGGTATGCCTCGACCACCTGGTCGTGTGAGACACCGTACTTGGCCTCCTCGGGATGGCCGATGATGACGTTGCCGGTTCGGCGGGGCCCCGGGTTGTAGCGGAAGCAGACCAGTTCGGGAAAGTTCGGAACCTTTGGAATCAGCGAGATGTCGTCCAGATTAAGAATACATCCGCCATCCTGTTCGGCGAAGCGGAACTCCTCCTGACTGGTATTGTTGGAGGTGAACATGATCTCTTCGCCGCGGGCGCCGACCTGGCGGGCAAGGATCAGCTCGGGAATCGAGCTGCAGTCGAATCCGAATCCCATCTCCCGCATGATCTGCTGGATGCGCCGGTTGGGCAGCGCCTTGACGGCAAAATATTCGCGGAAGCCCTCGATGCCGGCGAAGGCTTTTTTCAGCTTCGCGCCGGTTTCGCGGATGCCGGCCTCATCATAGATGTGAAAAGGGGTGCCGTAGTGGGCGGCGATCTTCTCCACCACCGGGAAGAGGCGGTTCCTGAACGATTCGGACATGGGCATGGGCGGATTCTCCTGTTCGCACAAAAGGATACAGGCCGGCGGCGGCCGGTAGGGTGGCCGCCGCCGATCCTGGAGGGTTCAGAGGAACTATCGATATACAGGATTAGGAGAGAAAAAACAAGAGTTTCCAGGAGGCCGGCAGACGACTGAATGCTGCGTGGATCGAAACTCAATCGGCATCTGGACAAAACCGCTCATTGATGCAAGCCGGTGCGACGGCTACTCTTCCACCTTCTCCGGTACGACCACCGGCTGCTTCTGCAGTCGTTTGTAGTAGAAGTTCTGACCGTAGAGGACGGCCACCGGGTTGTGGCCGGTGACGCGGTCCTTGACCACCAGGGTGGTGACCGGGGCCTGCGAGTGTTTGGCGAAGAGCATGTCGTGGCCGACGCAGAGGCCGACGATGATGTTCATGTCGGTACCGGCCTTGTTCAACAGCTCGGCCTGGGCGATCGGATTGCAGGCCGGTTCGAAGGTGCCGGGGCGAACCTTGTATTTCTCATCGATCCCCAGTTTGATTTTGTCGATGCTGCCGGCCTTGCAGCAGACCGAAAGCGGCTCCAGTCCCTGGGCGCGAAGGATGACAGAGAGACGCTCGGACTCGTCGAGCAGGCCGACGCAGGTGCCGATGCCGATCTTTTTCCAGCCCATCAGCAGAGCGAGGGCGATGGTGTCTTCCACCCTGGTCCAGCGGGCATTGACGGCGTCCGAGCCGGGAACCGGCTGGTAGCAGAGGCCTTCGACCTGCGCCGCTACCCGGGCAAGGCGTGCATCCTCGTCGCTGCCGGTATATTGGCGGAAGGCATCCTCGATGATCCGGGCCTCACGTTCCGAGGGGCAGTAGCCGGGTTTCGGCGGACGGGTGGCGGGATCGCCGCTCCAGCAGTTGGTGGTGCCGCACTTTTGCCAGACGGCGCCGCACCTGGAACAGGAAAGGGGGGTTTCCTCGGACATGGGCTACTCCTTTTCGTCGTTTGCGCCCGGCCGCTCCTGGATCAGGACGTACGGCTGGACGATCAGCATGCGAAACGTTCGGACCGGGGCATCATCCCATATTGCGATTTGCTGG
>DATBML010000350.1:0-1695 GCA_036554885.1 Desulfuromonadales bacterium | reverse complement strand
CTTCGGGGTAGTTACGCGCCGCTTCCTGCCAGGGGTCTGCCAGGGTCTCACGCAGGCTGAAGGTGAACCGCTCCCGCTCCCAGTCGATGGCCTTGAGCACAATTTCGACCTCCTGGCCTTCCCGCAGACGGTCGCGGATATCCTCCACCCGCCCCCAGCCGACCTCGGAGACGGGGAGCAGGCCCTCAACGCCGCCGATGTCGATGAAGGCGCCGAAGTCCTGGATCCGGGTCACCGTGCCCCGCACCGTCTGCCCCTCCCTGAGGGTCCCCTTGAGCGCCTCCTTCTGCCGGGCGCGTTCTTCTTCCAACAGCGCCCGGCGAGAAAGGACGATGTTGCGGCCGCTTTCGCCGTACTGGGCGATGCGGAAGGAGAGATGCTTGCCGAGATACTCCTCGGGGCTGCCGCCGCGCAGGGCGATCTGCGAATAGGGGCAGAAGGCGCGACGGCCGGCAACCTTGACCTCATAGCCGCCCTTGACTTCTTTCTCCACCAGTCCGTCGACCGGGATGCCGCCGCGCCAGGCTTCCTCCAGTTGGCCAAGGCCGGCATCGCCGCCGACGCGCGCAGTAAAGCGCATCTCGCCGCCGCGCGAGGAGAGGAAATAGACCGGGATGCGGTCCCCCTCGGCGACCTTCAGCTGGCCGTCGGCATCGAGCAGCTCCTTTTTGTCGACAACCCCCTCGCCCTTCTGGCCGATATCGACGAAGACCCAGTCGCCGGTGATCTTGAGGACGGTCGCTTCGACCTTCTGCCCCGGCTCGAGTCGACCGGCCTCGACCAGGCTTTTCGCCAACAGGTCGGCGAAGCTCTCTTCGCCGGCCGTATCGTTGTCTTCCATGTCGTCTTTGTTCATGCGCTCCTGCCCTGTCGGATGTTTGGGATGTCTTCCCGCAGACGGGATTGTCCCATGTTCGCCCGGCGGAGTAAAGAGGGGAAACGCAACGGGAGTCGGCGCCACTTCGCTCAGCTGCGGCCCGGGTCCGGGAGCTCTCGCAGCCGGAAAGCGCTGGCCTCCGCCTGCAAAGACTCGACCTGAGCCGAGAGCCCGGCGACACCCTCCTCCATGACCCGGGCCGCTTCCAGGTTGACCTGGGTTGAGGCCTGAATCGCCGCCATCGCCTTGACAATCTGCTCGCTGCTGAGACTCTGCTCGTCGCAAGCCCGACTGAACTGGCGAACCATGGCGGTCATCCGTTCGGTGTTGCCGGCCAGCAGACGACTGGTCCGGGACTGTTCTCGGGTAGTGGCATGTACCTGCCCGGTCATCCCCTTCATCCGCTCGGCAACCCCCATGATCAGTTTCACCCCCTTTTCCTGCTCGCGGGTGGCGGTGGCAATCTGGCCAACCATGGCCGAGACCTGTTCCATCCCACTCTTTGCCATGCGACTGCCGCCAGCCTGCTCTTCGGTGGCCCGGGCGATGCTCTGCACCTGGCGGTTGACCTGCTGGATGCCGGCCACGATCTTGCCGAGAGCCTCCCCCGACCGCAGCGAAAGCTGCTCACCGTCGGCCACGCTGCGACCGACCTTGCCGAGGTTGGCCGCAGCCCCCTGAATGTCCTGCTGCACGCCGTGCACGACCTCGGCAATCTCGCGGGTTGAGATCGCGGTGCGTCCCGCCAGATCCTTGATCTCTTCGGCGACTACCGCAAAACTGCGGCCGCTCTCCCCCGCCTGGGCGGCGATGATGGC
>DATBML010000337.1:0-2515 GCA_036554885.1 Desulfuromonadales bacterium | reverse complement strand
TATCTGTCGACATGCGTCCATCCTTCTCGATTCCGCCCCCCCGCCTGGCCTTGTTCACCGGGAAGGGAGGACTATGACATGGCAAGTATGCCGGGGATGATACGGCAAAAAAAGAAGGGGCTCAAAAATAAGCCGCAGCGGGGAGGCGCGGCCTCAGTCGCCGTCAAGCAACCTGACGTACTGCAGCCGCTCGTGGCTCGCCGGTCGCTCGCTGCGCAGCTGGCTGAGCCGGCCGCGGAACTCGGGCAGAGTAACGAAGCCGTGCGCCTGCATCCAGCCTTCGATCTGCCCGAGCATCTGGCCGATCCGGCCGAGGCCGTTCTGGTAGAGGGTCGAGCAGATCTGCACGATGGCGGCGCCGGCCAGCAGCTGCTTGACGGCATCCCGCCCGTCATGGACACCGGTGGCGGCGGCGAGGTCGCAGCCGACCCGGCCGGCAAGGATCGAGATCCAGCGCAGGGACGTGTGAATCTCCGCCGAGGTGCTCCAGGGGCTGCCGGTAGCCGGCTGCAGCCTTTCGATGTCGATATCGAAGGGGTAGAAGCGGTTGAACAGCACCAGGGCGTCGGCCCCCCGCCAGACGATTTTGCCGGGCGTGGTGTTCGGCCCGAACCAGCCGACGGTGAAGTCCGGAGCCTCGGCTCGGTCGTGGGCCAGTCGGTCGGCGACATGGGCCAGGGCAGAGAAGAAGGGGCCGATCTTCAGCGCCACCGGTATGTCGACACGCGCCTTGACCTCCTGCAGGATGCGGTAGTAGTGCTCCTCGACGGTGGACCCCTCCAGATGGGCCAGGGTCGGCATCAGGGCGATGTTGAGCTCGATGGCATCGGCGCCGGCAGCCGCCAGTTGGGCGGCGTAATCGGTCCAGTGCTCGTGCGAGATGCAGTTGAGGCTGGCGATGATCGGCACCGCCACCGCCTGTTTCGCCTGCCGGACAAGTTGGAGGTAGTCGCGCGGACCGAGCGCCATACCGTAGCTCTGCAGGTAGTCGGCCCCCTCGCCGGGCGCGGCCGCATCGGCAAAGCGGCCCAGGGCGCCGGTTTCGGTGGAGATCTGCTCCTCGAAGAGCGACTTGAGGACGATGGCGCCGGCGCCGGCCTCGGCGCATTTGACCGCTCCCTTGAGGGTGCCGGTCAGGCCGCTGCTGGAGACGACGATGGGGTTGCGCAGGGTGAGCCCCATGTAGGTGGTAGTCAAATCGGCCATCAGAGGCTCTCCTTTCGGGTTCAGCAGCGGGGAAATCTCAGGGATTAAGAAACCTGTTAAATACTACCACGGCAGGTGGAGTATGGCACACGGGGCGGCAGGGAGAATCAGCCTCACTGGAACAGGCCGGGCGACAGCTCCAGGTGCTTGCGGATCGCTTCCTCGCTCCGGCGCACCGTCAGCAGGCTGACCGGGATGATCACGCCGCCTTCCGGGTCGGCCAGTTGCAGGGTCACGAACCCCTCGCGGTAGAACGACGCCCGGCGAATCCTGCCGATGTTTTTTCGCAGGAAGCGGTCCACCTCTTCGTGCCGAATGATGGGATCGTCCTTGAGCAGCGCCCTGATCTGCGGCCCGTAGGCTTCATGAAAATAGAAGTGGCGCAGCTTGTCGGGCTGCACGAACCAGGACGGGGTGATGATGCGGGCCCGCTGCTCAACCACCTTGGCGAAGCGGATCTCCTTCGATCGCGGGGAGGCGGCGAAAAGCTGGCCGATGGTGTATTCCGGAACGGGTCCGGCATGGCCGATGCCGGCCAGAGAGCCTTGGCAGGCCAGGACGAGCAGGAGGGCGCAGAAAAGCCGCTTCATTTGCAGACTGCTGAACAATTCGATTACCTCAATTCCGTGCGTGATGGGGATGCCTTTGGGAACAGGCAGCAGGGGCAAGGGCACAAGCCGGCTGCCGGTCGAGCGACCGGCTCCATATATAGCACGCCCCTCCGGAACGGCCAATGTCAAAAAGCCTCACCCGTAGATCTTCGATCAGGGACTTCGGACTTTGGACCTTGACTTTTAAGCCTCGGACTTTGGGCTTGCCTCCCCCTCGCGGCCCGACATGACGATCTTCAACTAGCTGATAACATTGCGAATCATGTCGACATCGGGTGGCACGGGGGTAGATGTCCAATGCAGAAGCGCAAAACATGGGGTATACCTATAGCCGCAATCAGGCGCTGATGCCTGAACCATCAACCATGAGGAGAGAAACATGAAAAAGCTGCTTGTTGCCGCCATGCTGGTCGCCTTCGCCGCTACCACCGCCATCGCCGCCGACACCGTGACGCTGAAAGCCAAGAACGGCGACGTCACCTTCAACCACAAAGTCCACGGCGAGAAGCTCACCTGCGTTCCCTGCCACGGCGAAGGGACCCCGGGCAAGATCGAGCTCGACAAGGACAAGGCGCACGCCCTCTGCAAGACCTGCCACACCGACAAGGGCGCCGGCCCCACCAAGTGCGGCGATTGCCACAAGAAGTAAAAAGAGCTTCAGCCACTCCGAGCCCCGGGTGTTTCCCGGGGCTTTTTTC
>DATBML010000333.1:0-4311 GCA_036554885.1 Desulfuromonadales bacterium | reverse complement strand
CCTGCTTCCTGACGGTCTCCGACATCGCCTGGGAGCGCGCTCCGTTCTCGTCTACCGATTTGATCGTAGCGGCAATTTCCGTCATGGCGGCAATCGATTTGTCCATGAAGTCAGCCAGTTGTCCGAGGTTCTGGGAAACCTGATCAATGGAGACGGAAATCTCGCCAACGGCGGAATGAGTGGCTTCCACCGCTTCCCGCACGACATCGGCCGCACCGGCAATTTCCCGAATAGTTTCGCTGGTGGAGGCTGTCGCCTGCTTCAGGGACAGATCAAGGCGTGCATGCTCCTTCCGGTATTTGAGAAGCTCTTCGAAAGTGTGTTCGAGCTGCCGGGTGAGGGTCTCCACAGCCTGCAGCAGGTTGATCCTGGTCAGCGCCGAAGAGACCTGATCGGCAAAGAGCTTTACCGTATCGACGTCGGTCTCGTCGAGCTCTTTGCGCTTGACCTTGTTGTCGACGCCAAAGAGGCCGACGACCTCATCCCTGACCACGATCGGGCAGATGATAAATCTGCGCGAGCGCAACTGCACCACCGCGTCGCAGGGAGGCTTGAGGTGAAACTCCTCGGGCATGAGAGTGATGTCGTCAATCAGGAACAAACGCTTTTCGCTGACCGTCTTGTACAGCGCACCGGCCCGGGCATCGAGCGGAATGACGATTCCCGATACATTATCCTGCCCGGCGCCGCGACTGGCGACGAATTCCAGCCTGTCGCGCGCCGGGTTCACCATGAGGATATTGACCCGGTCATAGCCGAGGATTTCATGCAACCCATCGGCGGCCAGGCGCAGGACTTCACGAAAGTCAACCGATTTCTGGATGTTGTTGTTGATGGCGTGAAAATTCTTGATGCAATTATTGAGGTCCTTGAACCGGCGTTCAAAATCCTCCTTCTGCTGCGCGATGGTTCGATTGAGTTCATCCAGGGAACGGGCCCGGTCGTGGATCTGCCCGGACGCCTTGCCGATCAGGAAACCGAACACGGCCAGCACCAGGGCCGACCCGCCTGCCATATAGAGATACAGAGCAAAACTTTCTCCGGATCGCAGAATGTCAGCCGTGATCTGCTCCCAGACCGGCTCCCCCTGCTGGCGAAAGAGCAGCAGGCGCACAAACACCCATCCCAGAGGGGCGCCAATGCCCAGACACACGCCACAGATGGCATAGAGTCGACCGCGATCCATGCCCTGCGACGATTTCAGATTTCCCATGTCGGAACTCTCCTGCAACGATCTCTCTCGGAGGATTAAAGTTCACGGCGCCTCGTCCGCTGGCGGCAGCCATTGGTCATTGTAGACGCCTGTGGCGCTTCCATCCCCTCTCCAAAAACCAAGCATCTGAAGCAAACCTAGCGAGCAGAACAGTGTTTCGTCAAGAAAATAATCAGCGCCCGACCATGACGCCGAGTTCCTCGGCCATCCGGACGAGATCGCCCTCGGGATCGATCCGGTTCAGGGAACCGACTGCCGACTCGATCTCGACAGAAACGACCGTCCGTCCGGCAAGAGCCACCATCCGGCCGTAGAGCCCCTGCTCGATCATTTGCACCGCCTTCACCCCGAAACGGGAACCAAGAATCCGGTCGAAGGGAGACGGCGATCCGCCGCGCTGGACGTGACCCAGAACCACGACCCGGGTTTCCATGTCGAAACATTTTTCGATCTCGGCGGCAACAAAACGAGCGACCCCGCCCAAGCGCTCCACGCCGAGATTCTGCTCCGCCGCCACCTGCAGGACCTTGTTGCCGCCGGCGGGGAATGCTCCCTCGGCCACCACGATGATGGAGAAACGGCTGCCCCGCTCCCGGCGTCGGGCGATGGACCGACACACGGCGGTCATATCAAATGGAATCTCGGGAATCAGAACGACATCGGCGCCACCGGCGATCCCCGATTCCAGCGCAATCCAGCCGGCGTCCCGCCCCATCACCTCGACGACCATGGCCCGATTGTGGCTTTCGGCAGTGGTATGCAGCTTGTCCAAGGCCTCGGTCACAGTCTCTACGGCAGTGCTGTAACCGAAAGTGACGTCGGTTCCCCTGAGATCGTTGTCGATCGTCTTGGGCACGCCGACTACCGGGAGTCCGAGTTCGTTCAACTGACGGGCAATCTTGAGCGTGCCATCGCCGCCGACGGCGATCAGGGCCTCCGCACCACACCGGCGAAAGTTCTCCAGAACCTGCCCGGAGACATCGGTCAGCCTGACTTCTCCTCCCTCCCGGACCGGATAGGCGAAGGGATTGCCGCGGTTGCTGGTCCCGAGAATCGTCCCGCCCCGCGGCAGGATGCCGCGCACGGCCTGCAGATCGAGGTCGCGCACCCGCGGCCCGTCGACCAGACCGTCGAAACCGTCCTCGACCCCCAGCACGCGCCAGCCACGCTGCAGAACGGCCGCACGCACCACACCGCGAATCACGGCGTTGAGTCCGGGACAATCGCCGCCACCGGTGAGAATGGCAATGGTTTTCTTCATGCAACTCCCCTCCCATTTAATTTTGACGACATAGAAAAGTCACTCACTGCGGCCGCCGCTGTTCGGTGGCGATGGCCAGCTTGCCGAAACCGGCCTCCCTGGCCATGTCCATGACCTGGACCACCCGCCCGTGACGGGCCTCGCGGTCAGCAAAAAGAGCAAAATTCATCTCCCTCGCCTTCGCCCCGTAGCCGACGAGCCGCGCCCGCAGTTCTTCAAGAGAAAGTCGCTCCTCGCCGATGTAAACTTCCCCCTCCCGGGAGAGATACACCTTGACCTCCTCCGGCGCCTTCTCGACGACCTTGGAGGAAGATTCGGGCAGTTTGACAGCGATGCCGGGGGTCTCGACGAAGGTCGTTGAAATCATGAAAAAGATCAATAGCAGAAAGACGCAATCCACCATCGGAGTGAGATCGACTTTCGGTTCCTCACGTTTACGCCGCGCGAAGGCCATGCTTTAGCTCCCCAGCAGATCGACGACGTGCAGGGAATATTCCTCCATCTCCAGAATCAGGCGGTCCGCCCGGCTGGAAAGATACTTGTGCAGGAGAATGGTGGGGATTGCCACCGCGAGACCAGCCGCCGTCGTAATCAGCGCCTGGGAAATCCCGCCGCCGAGCGTGGCGGGGGTGCCGACACCCTGGGCGGCGATGATGTTGAAAGCCTGGATCATGCCGAGAACAGTACCGAGCAGACCGAGCAGCGGGGAGAGGGTGGCGATGGTTCCGAGCAGCCCCAGGTATCGCTCCAGCGGGGCCGCCTCCCGGCCGCCGACTTCTTCGACCACCGTCTTGAGCTGCTCCCGCGGGCGCCCGGAGGAGCGCAGGGCGGCGATGAAAATGCGCGACAGCGGGGTGCCGGAACGCTGGCAGATGATGATCGCCTCATCGATGCGGTTCTTATGCACCAGACTTTCGACTTCCCTCAGCAAGACCAGGGTCCCGCGGCGCACTTTGAAATACGTCCATAAACGCTCGAAAAAAATGCCCAGGGCCAGCACCGAACAGAAGAGTATCGGGTACATGACCGGGCCGCCCTTGTGGAAAATCTCCAGCATATGTATCTAAATCCTTTCGTGTGGCGGTTCAACTGCGTGGGCAGTCTAGCACAAAATCCGCATCGGTATCATCGGATACTCTCCGGGAAAGCCGTCACCAGGTGCGCGTAGGTTGCCTCCAGGTGTTGCGGTATGACTCGCACATCGGCGAATACCGGCATGAAGTTGGTATCACCGCTCCATCGCGGGACAATGTGGAGATGGAGGTGGTCGGTTATACCGGCGCCGGCAATCTGCCCCAAATTCATGCCTATATTAAAACCTTGCGGCGCTATGCGGCTTTTCAGCACCTCACGGCAAACAACCAACAGGCGATGGATCTCCAGCGCCTCGGCGTCGGTGAGTTCCGCCAGGTCTGCCGTATGCCGGTAAGGCGCAATCATCAGGTGGCCGTTGGTATAAGGATACTTGTTCATGACAATGAAAACATGCTCGCCTCGATAGAGGATCAACCTCTCACGATCTTCGCCGCAGATGTCGCGAACGCAGAAAATACAGCCGTTTTCCGGTTTTTCAGAAACACCCTGAATGTATGCCATCCGCCAGGGAGCCCAAAGCTGCTTCATGTCGTCAATTCTCCCTTCGGGTGATAAAAGAGGTTGAAACGCTCTTTCCAGGCTGATCAAAAAAACACAGATGCAAAGCGCCCGAAATCCTTAGGAATAAGGCGTACGTCGTAGAAAAAGGATAAGGACAACGCTGCATATGGGCGTTTTTATCAGCCGCCTAATCATCCAGGTGGATGATCCGTCCTTCGATGCCTTCACCCAGTTCCAGTAT
>DATBML010000315.1:0-6819 GCA_036554885.1 Desulfuromonadales bacterium | reverse complement strand
TCAACCCAGGCCTGGCCAACATAAAGACGGGCAATTTTCTGCACCGTCGCCAGTCCGACTCCGGTCCCCGGAACACCCTTCCCTGTTGAACCCCGATAAAAGACATCGAAAATACTTTGGCGTTCCTCTTCCGGGATCCCTGGCCCCCGGTCGCGCACGAAGAACCTCACCCTTTCCCCTTCCCGCACTCCCCCCACCTCGATCGGGCCACCCTCCTTGCCGGCATAGCGGATGGCATTGCCGATCAGGTTGGCAAAGATCTCCGTCAACAGGGTCCTCGGCACTCTGACCGGGGGCAGGGATTCACTGCTTGCGGTTAGGCCGGCGAAGGCCAGCTTGCTCCCCAATTCCTGGAGAACCTCCTGCACCACGGCATCGGTATCGACGGGTTCTTCGGGCATGGGCAACCTCCCGACTCGTGCCAGAGCCAGCAAATCCTCCATCATCGCCGTCATTCTTTCGCCCTGCTTCTCGATCTCCGACAGGGCCAGCCGCGCATTGCCGTCGAGGTTCGCCGCGTGATTTTCCTTTAGTAACTCGGCAAAACCGATGATGGCGGCCAAGGGAGAGCGCAGGTCATGGGAGACGGTGTAGACGAAGGCATCGAGCTCCCGCAGCGCATCCTTCAATCTGGCTTCCGCCTGCTTGCGCTCAGTGATGTCGAGGAAGGTCACCACCGCGCCGATCGTCTCCTGGCCACGGCGGATCGGATAAGACCAGTATTCCACCGGGAAGCTGGTTCCATCAGCCCGCCAGAGCAGCTCGTCATCTACATGCAGCCCCTCATTCTGGCGAAAGGCGTGCAGGATGCGGCACTCCTCGGCCGGGTAGGGACCGCCGTCCGGGCTATTTGGATGTATCAGGGCGTGGAGATTTTTCCCGAGCAGCTCCTTTTCGTTCCGATATCCAAGCAGCCGCAGAGTAGCCGGGTTGCAGAAGGTGCACCGCCCGCCCAGGTCGACGCCGTAGATCGCCTCGGCGGTGGAGTTGAGAAGAAGATCGACCCGCTCCTTCTCCGCCCGCAGGGTCCACTGGGCACGGATGCGCATGCGAACATCGACCAGCAGGAAAACAACCAGCACGGTCATTAGCCCCAGCCCGGAATACAATTGTCCCCGGCTCAATGCATAGAAGGGAGGAGGTTGGTTGATGACCAGGCTCCCTTCCGGAAGCCGCTGCAGGGAGATGCCGAAACGCTTCAGCTCCCGGTAGTCGAACATGAACCGGTTGGCATCGGCGCCGGTCACCGGAATGTTTCCGGGCGCCTCCCCCTGGAGGATGCGCAGGGCCTGTTGGGCAGCGAAACGCCCTTGCTCACGGCCGCCGATCAGCTTGCCGCCGACGATGCCTTTCCCGAGGAAGAAGTCCCAGAGGCTGTAGAGCGGGTCCCGGCTTGAATTTCTTATGATCCTGATTAATTCCGGGTTTGGCAGGATTTCTCCGAACCGGTCGGTGACGGTGCCGTTGATGAAAACCAGTCGGCCTTCTACTGGGCCACTCAGGCGGCCGGCCAGTTCTTCTGCCGGCAAATCGTCCCAGAAGCTGAACCGGACGCGCTCACGGAAGGAGGGGACCATGCCGGACAGCAGGTTCCGGTTTTCCAGGTCGGTCGCGGTTCGGGTGCCGCCGATGACCACGATTTCCCTGGTCCCGGGGTGCAACTTCAGGGCCGCCTCGATCGTCTCCCGGAACGAGGGGTACTCCGCAACGCCGGTAATATCCCGGTATCCCGAGATCATCGAAAGCTGCGTACGGTGCACGCCGCAGAAAACGATCGGGGTCCCGGCAAAAAGGTCGTCGCGGTGCTTGAGTGCAACCTTCAGGGCGTCGCTGTCGGAAAGAAGGACGAGGTCGAAGGGTCGATTCTCCAGCTTGTAATGCAGGAGGATATCGAGTATGTCGGAAAAATAGTCGGGGTTCGGATTACGCTGGGTGTCCAGATACTCTACGTGCAGATGAATCTGCCCGAATTCGCCGTCCAGGACCTCCCGCATGCCGGCCATGACGTTGTCGGTCCAGGCGTCGCCGGGGTGGTAGGAGTGCAGGATGAGGACGTGCCGGAGGGCTTTCTGCTCGGGCGCCCGTTCATGGGCGAAAAGCAGCGAAGGGTGAATGAAAGCGAGCAGCAGTACCAGACAGAGAAGAGAAAAGGCCTTGAGAAGCTCTCCGGGGATGAAGAAAAGGACTGGGCGCATGAATATCCCTGCAATCCATTGCAAGAAGGCCGTTGCTTATAAGAAGTCGAAATAAACCCTGCTCTGGCCTGCCTTCCGGGAGATTCTGACTTCTTCTGCCACATGTCCGGCGGCCACATCGGTCAAAACGCACAAATCGTTGAAAATAAGTAGAATTACAGTCTGATTATAGGCTAACACCCGGATGGCGTCACTTAATTCCTCGGGCGTTTTGCACTCCGAGAGGTGTTCAAGAATTTCCCTGTTTATATTCAAAAGTTCTTCACTATGACCAAGGTAAATTTCCGATCTGTCTCTCACTTTATAGAAAATATCGGGTCCCAGATTATTTCTGAAAACCTTGAGAGCCTTTTCAGTATTCACTCCTATTGCCTTGTGTTTTGCCATAAGCTCATTATTCAGCCTAAGGCACTTCACCAAGGTTTTTATCAGCTGAAGCTGATATGCCGTTTCGTTTTCTTCCTCCTGATAGTTTCCATTCTCCGCAGATACAGGAACACCGAGAAGAATAAGGAACAGAACAACAAAAAAAATCTCTTTCCTGCCGATATGCTCCATTGTGACCATGTCCTGGGATATGAGTTCTGAGCAATCAGTAAAAAACCCTCAAGGTCAGCCAGGACCGAGAGGGATACCATTTGTTATTTCTGTCTGAACGGCTTTTGCGAGCGTGTTCCACAATCAGGGTTGTTTCGTGAAACCGAACAACTTTCGACAGAAGGAATACCTCTCAGGCTCATGCCATTCTCCCCTAAGCCCCCCGGAGGGAAATGGGTCAATGCAAGACCCCAAAGGTGAATACCATGTCTATAAAAAAATATCTCGCGCCTTTCGGAGACCCAAGTCTCAGAGCACCCATCAAGTGAATTTATAATACATTTTTCGCAAGAGAACGCAAGCAATCCTTTTGCTGCAAAAGAGCGATTTCCGAATTTTCGGCATTACGGGGCACCACTCTCTCCTTTGGACACGGAACTCGAGCACTGAAACCCGGAGACGGGTTTTCGGGAAACCCGAACAGGTCTCCCCCCATCAGCGGGACAGAAAATTATCCAGCAAATATCGCGCGATGCTGCGCTTCGGGGGCAATGCGGGGAGAGCAGTCACCGGAAACCAGCGGGCGTCTTCCAGTTCCTTCTCCTCGACGACCACCTCGCCACCGACGTAATCGGCAAGGAACCCCGCCATCAACTGGCTGGGGAAAGGCCAGCTCTGGCTGCCGACGTAGCGGACATTGTTCACCTGCACCCCCGTCTCCTCCAGCACCTCCCGCACCACCGCCTCCTCCAGGCATTCGCCGAAGTCGATAAAACCCGCCACCAGGCTGTAGCGTCCGGGCGGCCAGATGGACTTGCGGGTGAGCAGCACTTCGCCGCCGCGCCGCACCAGGACGATGACGCAGGGATGGATGTGCGGATAATGGTCGTAGCCGCAGCCGCGGCACCGCTTGCCCCATTCACTGTCGAGGCGCTCCAGTTGCCCGCCGCAGCGGGAACAGCAGCGGCTGCCGCGCTCCCAGTGCAGGATCTGCCCGGCCACCCCGCCCAGGGTGAGCAGCTCGATGGAGAGGGCCGGCTCCGTCGCCAGCAGGCTCTCCGCCGCGAACCCGGCCGGCAGGGGGTGCTCCTTCGGCAGCGTCAGCGCCCGACAGGGTCGTCCTTCCCAGGTACCGATGTAAAGCGGATCGGACGGATCGGCAAGAAGTTCTGCCGGCAGTTCGCCCTCGGGCAGACGCAGGTCCGCCGTCACCACCAGTTCCGACCCCCGCAGGGCGAGCCAGAATCCGGCCCCTCCGGGATCCCGGCCGGGCGCGGCCAGACAGAACTTTCCCTGCAGACAGGCGCCGTTGAAAGGAAGATGCAGGGGGGAAGGAAAGACGTCGGGCAGGGGAGTCATAGCGAGAAGCGTCCTTTCGCAGGGTTCAGATGTAGCGGATCGCCTCGGCCGGCTGCAGGCGGGCGGCCTTCCAGGCTGGATAGAGGCCGGCCAGCAGGGCGGTGGCGAGGGTGACGGCATTGGCGGTCAGCAAGTCAGCGGGGAGCAGGTGCGCCCTGAGCACGTGGCTGGTGGCGAAATACTGGTTGGCGCTGGTCAGACTGGTCAGATCGATGCCGTGGCGCGCCAGCCAGGCGCAGGCGGCCACGCCTATGAGGCTGCCGGCCAGCGAGGCGAAGAGCCCGAGAAAGAACGATTCGCAGACGATGAGGGTGACCGTCCGCGCCGGTCGCATGCCGATGGCGGTGAGAACGCCCAATTCCCGAAAGCGCTCGAAGACCGCCATGGTCATGGTGTTGGTGATACCGAGGGCGACGATGGCGAAAACGATAATGATCAGCAGGTGCATCGTGGCATCGTTGAGCTCGATGAGCTGGACCACGTCCGGGGCGAGCTGCTGCCAGCTGCGAACCTGGTAGGTGTCAAGCGGCAGCTCTCGCTGCAGGCGGTCGGCGACCCCCTCCTCGGCGCCGAAGGAGGTGCGCGCGGCGATTTCGGTCACCACACCTTCCGCCTGGAGAAAGGTCTGGGCAACCGCGAGCGGCAGGAAGACGTGACTGCGGTCGAAGGAAGCAAGTTCGGTTCGGAAGAGGCCGCGCACCGGGAAGCGCCCGGTCACCGGCCGGCCGAATAGCCCCTGCACCATGAGGGTCACCTCGCCGCCCACCGCGACGCCGAGGTCTTCGGCCAGTGCCTCGCCCAGCACCACCCCCGCCGTGGCGTCGAGGTAGGTACCGGCCACCATCCGCTCGGCGACGAAGGTGAGCCGCGGCTCGGCGGCGGGATCGACCCCCGCGAGCCGCACCGAGGAGCTGCGCTGTCCGGCCAGCACCAGGGCCGGCGCCTTGAGCCGGCGGCCGGAATCGGCAACGCCGGCCGCCGCCAATGACCGCTCGATACGCTCGGGGTCGCGAAGCGGCTTCAGCGCCGTGAGGTTGGCCTCGTAACCGGCCGCGTGCACCTGCAGCGATGCGGCGTCGAGGCGGACCGTGCTGTTCACCATCTCCCGGTGCAGGCCGACCTTGAGGGCCTGGAAGACGATCAGGCAAAACAGGCCGAAGGCGATGGCGAGCACGGTCAGCAGCGAGCGGCGCACGTTGCGGCGCACGTTGCACAGGGCCATGCGGACGATGGGGAGGGTCGGCAGACTCATGACGGGTCGACGGCCTTGACGGCGGTGAAGAAGGAGACCAGCCCGTAGAGATGGTCGACCCGGCGCACCTCGCGGAAGCCGGCTTCGGCCATGAGCTCCGGCAGTTCGCCGCGCAGGTTGTCGACCAGTTCCTTCTGCACCAGCAGATAGCGGGCGCCCCAGCCGAGGAGTGCCCCGAGCAGGGTAGTGGGACGGTCGACGTCGGCGGTGACCAGCGTGCCGCCGGGGCGCAGCACCCGGAACATCTCGGCAAAGGCGCGGCGCTTGAGTTCGGTGTCGATGTGGTGGGTGAACATCGAGTTGACCACCAGGTCGAAGGAGGCGTCGGCGAAATCCAGGGCCTCGGCGACTCCCGCTTCGAAGCGGGCCGGAGCGCCCGCCTCTTTCGCCTTGCGCCGGGCGATTTCGATCATCCGCGGGGCGGCGTCGATGCCGACCGCCTCCCCGGGCGGGGTCAGCCGGCGGGCGACGAGCAGGGTCAGGCTGCCGGTGCCGCAGCCGACGTCGAGGATGCGGTCGGTCGGGGCGAACGTCATGTGCGCCAGGGTCTTCTCGCGGAAGCGGCGCTCCCGGCCGAAGGAGAGCCCCTCGAGCACCGGATCGTAGAGCCAGGCGACGTGATCGAGGTCCCGCCCCCGGGTGCGCGGTTTATCGGCCATCGGAAGGCTCCAGGGTGAGGGTGAAGGCGTCCCCTGCCGGCCACAGCGCCAGCAGCTCGCCGACGCCGCGCAGACGGAAGAGATGGCGGACCAGGCGCAGGGCGTCGCGCCGGTTCAGCCAGAAACCGGCCTCCTCCAGGGCGGCGAAACCGGCCAGCGCCTCGCCGATGGCACGGTGCATCACCCGGCCGACGGAGTCACGGAAAATCTCTGCCACCGGCGCCCCGGTCGCCGGACGCTCGACCAGCAGGCGGGCCAGGACCTGCCGCTCCGCAGGCGTCCCCTCGTGATGAATCGAGGAGAGCAGGTAGTTGTGCCGCCGGTCGCGCAGGTCGTCATAGAAATCGGTCAGATCGTCAATCACCTGCAGGGCCATGCCGATGCGGTAGACCCCGCCGTCGGCGGTCTCCAGCGGCGCGAACAGGCCCTTCTCCACCAGCCGCGGCGCGACGAAGGAGAGTCGCAGCAGATTCCCTCCCTTGTACATGTGTACGGATTTGAGAATCTCGCCCGGCGGCAGGATCGCCGCAACCCCCTTCTCTTCGCTCGCCTCCTCTTCGCCGATAGGCACCATCGCCTGGAAGATCTTCTGCTGCACCAGCTGCCGGTGCTCATCGGGAAGCATCCCCCCCCGCACCGCCTCCTCGATGATCTGGAAGAGGAAGCGGTCGAAGAGCAGGATGTGCATCACGCTCTTGAAGCGGGTGGCTTCGGCGGGGAACCTGAGCGGCAGCATCTCCTTGTATTCGTCGTCGAGCAGGTTGTCGGTGCCGGTGACGATGCCGCGGACCGCATGATTGATCACCCCGTAGAGGAG
>DATBML010000240.1:0-4187 GCA_036554885.1 Desulfuromonadales bacterium | reverse complement strand
CGCCATCGCCGCACCGCAGGCCAGGCCGACGATCCCCGCCTCGGCGATCGGGGTGTCGACCACCCGCTTTTCGCCGAATCTGGCCAGCAGGCCGCGGGTGACCTTGAACGACCCTTCATAGAGCCCCACATCCTCACCGAGGATGAAGACCGCCGGGTCCCGCTCCATCTCTTCGCGTATCGCCTGATTCAACGCCTCGCGGCAGGTGATTTCCATCGCAAATCTCCGAAAACCGGAATACAGAAGTCAGAATTCAGTAGTCAGAATGAAACCCTTCTGAATTCTGGATTCTGTATTCTGATTTCTGCTTTTACGCATAAACATCCGTCCACAGCTCTTCCGCCGCTGGTTCCGGGCTCTCCTCGGCAAAACGGATGGCCTTTTCGATCAGCGCCTTCTCCTCGGCGTCGATCCTGTCGAGCTGCTCGCGGCCGGCATGTCCCTCGGCAATCAGCCGTTCAGCGAAGTTGGGGATCGGGTCGCGCTCCTGCCAGATCTTTTTTTCCTGCTCGCTTCGATAAGTGCCGGGATCCGAGATGGAGTGCCCGCGGAAACGGTAGGTAATCGCCTCGATGTAGGTCGGCCCGCCGCCTTCGCGAGCCCGCTGCACCGCCTGCCGCACCGTCTCGTAGACCGCCAGAACGTCCATGCCGTCGACCTTCACCCCCGGCGTCTCGTAGGCACAGCTTTTCTTGTATAGCTGCTCGACGGCGCTGGCCCGGGCGACGCTGGTGCCGATGCCGTAACCATTGTTCTCGCAGACGAATACGACCGGCACCTGGTAGAGGGCAGCCATGTTCATCGCCTCGTGGAAGACGCCCTGGTTGGTGGCGCCGTCGCCGAAAAGGCAGACCACCACCTCGTCGCTCTCGCGGTAGCGGATGGCAAAGCCGATGCCGACCGCAAGGGGAAGGTGGCCGCCGACGATGCCGTAGCCGCCCATGAAACGCCGCCCGGCATCGAACATATGCATCGAGCCGCCCTTCCCTTTGCTGACGCCGGTCGCCTTGCCGAAGAGCTCGGCCATCACGACGTCGGGCGGCGTCCCCTTGGCGAGAATCAGGCCGTGCTCGCGGTAGGCGGCGATCATATAGTCTTCGCGGTGCATGGCGTGGGCGACGCCGACCCCGACCGCCTCCTGGCCGCTGTAGAGATGCAGGAACCCCCCCATCTTCCCCTGGCTGTAGAGCTTGGGGCAGGCTTCCTCGAACTCGCGGATGCGGACCATGTCGCGGTACACGGCCAGCAGTTCCCGCGGCTCCAACAACGCGCGCTCCTTTTTCCCTTTCATGCCGGCTCCCCTGCTGCGCAAGCCTCCGAACAAACTTGCGTTCTGCGATAAATACTAACAATGATCGGGTCGATGGCAAGCCTGCCTCTTGTCCCGTCACGCCGGCAAGGTATGATTAATGTACCGGGCAACTTCGCCTTTCTTGTTTTGAATCATGGCATTGACCGACAGGAGAGCCTGGATGAACGAACCGATTCGCTTGGAGATACACGACGGGGTGGCGGTGGTCACCCTGGACACCGCCGGGGAGAAGGTCAACATCCTGAACGCCGCCCTCCTCGGCGCCATGGAAAATATTGCCAGGGATCTGGTCAGTCGCCAGGAACTGGCCGCAGTGGTGGTGATCAGCGCCAAACACGGGGGATTCATCGCCGGTGCCGACATTCATGAGATCGAATCGGTCATCGATGCGGACGCAGGGGCCGAACTGGCCCGCCAGGGGCAGCGGATCTTCGGTCTCTGGGCCGCCCTTCCCTTCCCCGTGGTAGCTGCCCTGCACGGCCACTGTCTGGGCGGCGGCACCGAATTCGCCCTCGCCTGCCATTGCCGCATCGCCACGCCGGACGCCGTCATCGCCCTGCCCGAGGTCCGGCTCGGCATTCTCCCCGGCTTCGGCGGCACCCAGCGGCTGCCGCGCTTGATCTCCATCGAGAAGGCGCTGGACATCATCCTCACCGGCCGCAACGTGCACGCCGAGGAGGCGCTGGCACTCGGCCTGGTCGACCGCCTGGCGCCCGCCGGCGGCCTGCTCGACGAAGCCGTGGTGCTGGCTCGGGAGGCGGCGCTCGACGCCTCGCATCTGCGGGCGGCCCGCAAGCGCCACCAACGCAGCCTGCGCCACTGGCTGCTGGAGAAGAACCCGATCGGCCGCGCCCTTCTCTTCGGTGAAGCGCACAAGCGCGCCGTGGCGCGCGCCGAGGGACACTACCCGGGCCCGCCGGCGATCGTCGAGGTCGTCCGTCGCGGGCTCTCGATGCCGATCGAGCAGGGTCTGGAACTGGAAGCGAAGGAACTCGGGCGGCTGATCGTCACCGAGGTGAGCAAGAACCTGGTGCACCTCTTCTTCCTCTCGCAGCGTCCGAAGAAAGGGGCGCCGGTGACAGCCGAACCGACGAAGGTGGCAAAGGCCGCCGTCCTCGGCGCCGGCGTCATGGGGGGCGGAATCGCCCAGTTGCTCGCCGCCAGGGCGGTGCCGGTCCTGCTCAAGGACATCCGCAGCGAGGCCGTAACGGCCGGTCTGGCCCAGGCGCGGGAAATGTTCGGCAGACAGCTGGCGAAAAAAGACGGGGATGCAGGAAAGGTCGCGGCGAAGATGACGCTGATTACCGGCACTACGAGCTACGACGGCTTCGAAGGGATCGACCTCGTCATCGAGGCGGTCGTCGAGAAGATGGGGGTCAAGCAGTCGGTGCTCAGGGAGACCGAGACACACATGAGTGCAGCGGCGATTTTCGCCACCAACACCTCGGCCCTGTCGGTGAGCGAGTTGCAGTCGGTGGCTCAGCATCCGGGCCGGGTCGGCGGCATGCATTTCTTCAACCCGGTCGACCGCATGCCGCTGGTGGAGATCATCCGCGGGGAGCGGACCGATGAGCGCACGGTGGCGACCCTTTTCGACACCGCCCTGCGTCTCGGCAAGACCCCCGTCGTCGTTGCCGACCGTCCCGGGTTTCTGGTCAACCGGCTGCTCGTCGCCTACCTCAACGAGGCCTGTCTGGCCGCCGGTGAAGGAATCGAGTGGCAGTCGCTCGATCGGCTGGCCAGGGAGTTTGGCCTGCCGATGGGGCCGTTCCGGCTGATCGACGAGGTGGGGATCGACATCGCCGCCGAGGTCGGCCGCACCCTCTGCAGCGCCTTCCCCTGGCTGCCCGAAAATCCTTTGCTGGCGGCAGCCGAGGCGAGCGGGCTCAAGGGGAAGAAGGGAGGAGAGGGATTCTACCTTTATCCGGCCGACAGCAAACCGCAGCCGAACCCGGCCATTGGCGAAAAGCTGAAACTGCCGGGGAAAAGCCAGGCCGGGGAGGCAGACCTGCGTCGACTGCTGCTGCTGATGGTCAACGAGGCCGGCCGCTGTCTGGAGGAAGCGGTAGTCGCCGCCCCCGAGGACATCGACACCGGCATGGTCTTCGGCGCCGGGTTCCCACCCTTCCGCGGCGGTCTCTGCCGTTGGGCGGACAGCGAGGGGCTGGTGAAGCTGGTCGGGGAACTGGAGGAACTGGCGGGTAAGCACGGCGAACGTTTTGCGCCGTGCTCCTGGCTCAAAGGGCGGGAACGGTTCTACGCCGGCTGAACCGTGCGAGATGGCGAGTGCGGAAAGCCTGCCGGAAGCGAACGTTCAAGCCGTAACAACAAGAGCCCCCGGTTCTCCATGCCCGGGGGCTCTTGTTGTGCCTGTTGCCCGTTGCCGCCTCCACCTGGAAGCAGTTGTCCTCACGAATGAATTCCGGACCCGTCCCCAATGACGTTCTAGTGTCCCGTTTGGTTAGTCCTTTCAGGTAATTCTGAGGCATTCTGGTCGCTGGCAAGGCGCGGTGACGCAGGCATAGCCAAAGCTAAGCCGAGGAGACGCAACGAAGGCAGCGGCCAAAAGGGCCAGAATTAGTGGAAGGAATTAACCAATCGGGGCACTAGTTTCCGCAGGCGAAGAAGGTCATGTAGGCCCCGACGCGGGAAACCCCTGCCCAACCGATCCGGGAGTTCAACATGTTGGCGTTGTGGCCCGAAGAATTACGCCAGCCTTCGAACATGGCCTCCGGGGTCGGGTAGTTCCAGCCGACGTTTTCCACGCAGGTCCGGTAACCCGAGCGGTTGAAGCGCTCGTTGAACCCGTCATGGTTCA
Source organism: Desulfuromonadales bacterium (assembly GCA_036554885.1). Taxonomy (GTDB): domain Bacteria; phylum Desulfobacterota; class Desulfuromonadia; order Desulfuromonadales; family DASPGW01; genus DASPGW01. Next base: position 57 of record DATBML010000240.1, on the reverse strand, counting down.
TGTCGCTGTTCGCCTGCATGTACTCGCTGTGCTCCAGTGCCAGGTCGTGCAGGTGGG
>DATBML010000026.1:0-2919 GCA_036554885.1 Desulfuromonadales bacterium | reverse complement strand
AATCCATGTCCTTGCCGCCGGGGAGCTTGATCTTGATACGCCCGTCCTGCGGCAGGCGTCGCTCGGCGATGTCCATCTCCGCCATGATCTTGAGGCGTGAGGTGATGGCATTTTTAAGCTTCATCGGCGGCTTCATGACCTCGTAGAGGACACCGTCGATGCGGTAGCGAACCCGGAACGATTTTTCGTACGGCTCGATATGGATATCCGAAGCTTTGCGCTTGATGGCATCGGTGAGGATCAGGTTGACAAGCTTGACGACGGGGGCGTCTTCACTCGCCTTCTCCAGGTCCCGGACATCGACCTCCTCCCCCTCATCGACCAGTTCGAGGTCGATGTCGTCGAGGTCGCTCATCACTTCGTCGAAGGAGGCGCTCTGATCGTAGTACTTGTCGATGGACAGCTTGATTGAGGCTTCCGGGGCAACGACCACCTCGACGTTGTACCCCGTCATGAACTTGATGTCGTCGATGGCGAAAATATTGGAGGGATCGCTCATGGCGACGATGAGCGTCGAACCAGCCCGGTTGATGGGGATGACCTGGTATTTCTGGGCAACTTCGGAAGGTACCAGCTTGATGACTGAAGGATCGATCTCGAACTCGGAGAGATTGATGGACGGGACGCCGTACTGCCGGGAAAGGAAAGCTGCCAGTTCCTCTTCCTTGAGGAAACCGAGCTTGATCAGGCTGGCGCCAAGTCGCCCCCCCTGGACCCGCTGCTCCTCGAGGGCCTTGGCCAACTGCCCCTCATTGATCAACTTGTTGCGAACCAGCAGTTCTCCGAGCCGATTGTTAGTCATCTAAAGGCGAATCTCCTGAAAACGAAATTCCGTGCAGCTTAATAAATGAACGCCAACCCTGTCAAGGCAAGGAATTCAATTTTGCCCGCATTCTGCCAGCAACCGGGCCATCATCACGCCGTAAGGCGGACGCTGCCCCGTCCAGAGAAAGAAGGCTTCCTCCCCTTGTGCCGCCAGCATTCCGAGCCCATCTGCAGAACGGTGGCCGCGGGTGCGGGCGGCATGCAAGAAAGGCGTCCCACCACTGGCATAGACCATGTCGTAAACTAGAACTCCAGGAGCGACATCGCCCCACGGGAAATCAGCGAAGCTCTCTCCCTTGAGACCAAGGGAGGAGGTATTGACCAGCAGATCGATCTGCGGCACGACAACGGAGAGTTCTTCCGGGTCCAAGGCAAAGGATGCAAAGGCTGTGCCCCTCAAGGCAGCCCCAAACTCTCCGACCAGCGCTTCGGCTCTGCTGCGAGTCCGGTTGGCGATCCCGATCCAGGTAGCACCGGCCTGGCCCAAAGCCACCAGTGCGGCCCGACAGGCTCCGCCGGCCCCCAGCAGCAGGACGCGCCGGCCGGCGGGATTGAACTGCAGGTCGCCGGCCAACGAGCGCAGGAAACCAGAAGCATCGGTATTGTAGCCGGTCAGGACGCCGCCGCGGTTGACGATTGTATTCACCGCCCCGATCAGCCGGGCGGCCGGATCGACAGCATCGAGAAAGGAACCGACCTGCTCCTTGTGCGGAACCGTCACGTTTACCCCCCACAGATCGAGGCTGCGGATGGCCGACACGGCCGCCGCCAGATTCTCGGGACGGACATGATAGGGCACATAGACTGCATCGATTCCGGCCTTGGCCAGCGCCTCGTTCTGCATGACCGGTGAAAGCGAATGGGCGACCGGGTCGCCGAAGATGCCGAGAACACGCGTTGAGCCGCGGACTGTCATTTCCAGCACTCTCTTCACCCTCCTGCCCGCATGCCGCAGTCGAGGTAGTCCCGGTACTCGACGATCCTGGTTCCAGCCAGGATCTGTCTGGACCGGGCGATATCAGCCTCGATCGCCCGGCTCAACTCTGCCGGTGTCGGAAAGAGCATTTCATCCCGCAGGCGTTCGACGAAATAGAGGCGCAGCGTTTCTCCGTAGAGCTGCTCGTGGAAATCGAGCAGGTGAACTTCCACCGAAATACCTTCGTTGCAGAAGGTGGGGTTGCAGCCGATATTCACCACCCCGTCAAAAACTTGGTCGCCATGTCTGACCTTGACGGCATAGACACCGGGTTTGGGCAGAATCTCCTTTTCGGTGCAGAGATTGGCCGTCGGAAAACCGAGCTTTTTCCCTCGCTTGGCCCCATGAATTACTTCCCCCTCGAGGGTGAAGTTTCTGCCGAGAAGGGCGACCACGCCGCTCACTTCTCCATTGGTCAGCATCTGCCGGATGCGGGTGGAACTGTAGGCCTCTCCTTGTCCGGTGATCGGCCCCAAAACCTCCACCTCGAATCCGAGTTCCTTCCCCTTGCGGCGAAGAAATTCAGCGTCACCCTCGCGGTTGCGGCCGAAGGCGTAATCGTAACCGACGACGAGGTGGCGCACGCCGATTTTTTTCACGAGCATCTCCTCGACAAAGAGATCAGCCGAAAGCGATGCCATTTCGAGGGTGAACGGGGCGCAGATCAACACGTCGATGCAGGAGGCTTCGATAAGCCGCTCCTTCTCCGCATAGGTGTTGATCAGGCGCGGAGCACGCTCCGGCGCCAGCACCTTGAGCGGATGCGGCACAAAGGTGTAGACAACCGACACCCCGCCCAACTCCCGGGCCTTGACCACCAGTCGGCGAAAAATCTCCCGGTGGCCGAGGTGGACGCCGTCAAAGTTGCCGATGGTCACCACCGCATTCGGAAGAGGCACGGCGAGTTCGTTCAAGTCCCTGATAATTCTCATAGGTTTATGCTTGGAAGAGGTTCAGGGTGCAACGTAAAAGGTTCAGGCTGCGCGGGCCTAGCCTACTGCCGCCTTTTCCCGCTCTTTCTTTCTCCGCCTTTTCTCGACCTTGGACCTTGGACCAGGGACTTTGGACCTTGGATCGCTGGTTTAGATTCTTCGTCCGCCAGCACAAAATCGATCTCC
>DATBML010000228.1:0-1905 GCA_036554885.1 Desulfuromonadales bacterium | reverse complement strand
CTGGCGCTGCTCAACATCGTGGTGGCCGGGGCGGTGATGCTGTGGATACGCCCGTGAGGCGTGAGGAGAAAATTCTTTTGACACTACACCTCACACCTTACGCCTCACCCCTCACGCATTTCAGGGTCTTATGAATATTTGGCGCGACATCAAAGGCACCGTGCAGCCCTTCTGGGTGACCCTGCGCAACATGCTGCGGAAACCGGTGACCATCCAGTACCCGGAGGAGAAGCGGACGCCCTATCCCCGCTACCGGGCGCGCATCGTCCTCACCCGCGACCCGGACGGCGGCGAGCGCTGCGTCGCCTGCTACCTCTGCAGCGCCGCCTGCCCGGTCGACTGCATCTCCATGCAGGCCGCCGAAGCGGAGAATGGACGCCGCTACGCCGCCTGGTTCCGCATCAACTTTGCCCGCTGCATCTTCTGCGGCCTCTGCGCCGAGGCCTGTCCGACGCTGGCGATCCAGATGAGCCCGGACTACGAGATGGGCAGCCGCGATCCGCTCAACCTGGTCGCCGAGAAGGAGGACCTGCTCATCGACGGCGGCGGCAAGGACGGCGAATACAATTTCTACCGGCACGCCGGCATCGGCGTGGTCAACCCCCGGGGGGGAAATCCGGACGAGTACGGGCCGGTGGACATCAAAACCAATATGCCGTAGGGGCCCGGCGTGCCGTGCCTTGGGCGCAGCATTCGGCGCCCCTACAGAAACATGTGAACGATGGCGACCATCCTCTTCTACATACTGGCAACGACCGCCCTGGCGGCGACGGGGATGTGCATCACCCGCCGCAACCCGGTGCATGCCGTCATCTACCTGGTCAACGCCTTCTTTGCCCTGGCGCTCCTCTTCTACCTCCTGGGGGCGCCGCTGGTGGCGGCCTGGGAGGTGATCATCTACGCCGGCGCCATTATGGTCCTCTTTCTCTTCATCATCATGATGCTCGAACTCGCTCCGGCCGAAGAGCGCGGCGGGCCGGGCTGGCAGCGCTGGGGGCCGGTCGTGCTGCTGTCGGCGGTTCTGCTCGGCTGCACCCTGCTGCTGCTCACCCTCGACCCGCAGGGGGCCGACGGGGTGCCGCCCTATTACGCTTCGCCGCGCACCTTCGGCTTCGCCCTGTTCAGGGAGTACGCGCTGGCGGTGGAGATCGTCTCCTTCCAGCTCCTCTTCGCCGCCGTCGGCGCCTTCTACGTCGGCAAGAGCGACTGGGGAAAACCGCGGAAAGGAGAAAAGCGATGATCGTGCCGATGGCCCACATTCTCGCCTTCTCCGGCGCCATGTTCCTGATGGGGCTCGCCTGCGTGCTCGCCCGGCGCAATCTGATCATGATCCTGATCGGCGTCGAGATCATGCTCAACGCCGTCGGCCTCACCCTGGCCGGGGCCTCGGCCCTCTGGCAGCGGGTCGACGGGCAGATCTTCGTCATTTTCCTGATGGCCATGACCTCGGCGGAGGTCTCGATCTCCCTGGCGATGGTCGTCTACCTGCGGCGGCAAAAGGGAACGGTGGAAGCCGATGCCTTCGACGGGATGAAGGGATGAGCGCGAAACTTCTCTTCCTCATACCCCTGCTCCCCCTCTTCTGCGGGGTGGCCAACGCCCTCTTCGGCATGCGACTGCCGCGCCGACTCGCCGTCGCCCTGGCGGTCGGCGGAGTGGCGACGGCGACCCTGCTGACGCTGCTGGCCTGGCCGTTGGCGGATGGAGAAGGGACCCGCGCCACACTCTTCACCTGGCTGGCGAGCGGCGCCGGCCGGGTCGACTTCGGCATTCTCTTCGACCGCCTCTCGGCGCCGATGACCCTGATGGTGACCGCCGTCTCGACCCTCATCCACCTCTACGCCGCCGGCTATATGAAGGACGAGGAGGACTACGCCCGCTTCTTCGCCCTGCTCAACCTCTTCG
>DATBML010000046.1:0-1767 GCA_036554885.1 Desulfuromonadales bacterium | reverse complement strand
GGCGCCGAGGAACTGGTCGACCCGCGCCGCGGCGGTCAGCAGATCAAGGTTCTCGCGCAGGGCGGTGTCGATGAGGGCATTCAGCGCCGGGTCGTCGAACCGCTCCCACCAGGCGACGTCGGCCGCCGCCGCGGCGCTCTCGTAGTCGACCTGCCAGGCGGGGGGCGGCTGCGTCTCGGGGCGGACGTAGTCGGGGCCGATGGTGCAGCCGCAAAGCAGCAGGAGCGACAGACCGGTAAGCAACAGGTTACGCATGGTGGCCACCTCCTTCCGGCGCAGCGCTGCCCGCCGGAGCTTTCGCCTTCTTCCGCCGGCTGAAGAAGCCGCCGGCCCCCTCGAGCAGGACGAAAAAGAGCGGTACGAAGAACGAGGCGACCAGGGTCGAGGCGAGCATCCCGCCGATGACCCCGGTGCCGATGGCCCTCAGGCTGTTGGCGCCGGCGCCGGTGGCGATGGCCAGCGGCACGCAGCCGAGGATGAAGGCCAGCGAGGTCATGATGATCGGCCGCAGCCGCAGTCGCGCCGCCTCGATGGCCGCCTCCTCCAGAGCCATCCCCTTGCGAACGTTGTCGGCGGCGAACTCGATGATCAGGATGGCGTTCTTGGCCGCCAGGCCGACCAGGGTTACCAGCCCAACCTGGAAGTAGACATCGTTCTCCAGCTTGCAGACCCAGGTCAACAGCAGGGCGCCGCAAACCGCAAAGGGCACCGCCAGGACTACGCCGAGGGGGAGGGTCCACTTCTCATACTGGGCGGCCAGGATCAAAAAGACCATGATAATGCCGAAAATGAACGCTGCGGACGAGGTGCCGCCGGCCTTCTTCTCCTCGAAGGCCTGTCCGGCCCAGGCGAAACTGTAACCATCGGGGAGGATTTCCCCGGCGACGGCTTCCATGGTGCCGATCGCCTGGCCGGTACTGAAGCCGGGCGCCTGACTGCCGGTCACCTTGGCGGCCGGGAAGCCGTTGAAGCGGGTGAGCAGGTTGGCGCCGGGGACGTAGCGCACCGTCATCAGGGCCGAAAGGGGGATCATCTGGCCATTGTTGGCCTGGACGAAGATCTGCTCGAAGTCCTCCGGCTCGTCCCGGTATTCCGGGCGGGCCTGGATGATCACCTGCCAGATGCGGCCGAACTGAGTGAACTGGGAAATGTAGGCCGACCCGAAATAGGACTGCAAGGTTTCGTAGACCATCGACACCGGCACGCCGAGAATTTCGGCGCGGGCGCGGTCGAGATCAAGAAAGAGCTGCTGCTGCGAGGCCGAGAACGTGGAGGAGATGCCGGTCAGTTCCTGGCGTTCGCGGGCTTTGCCGATGAAGGTCTTGACCACCTTCTCCAGTTCCTGCGGATTGCCGCCGCCTTTGCTCTGGATGTAGAATTCAAAGCCGCCGGTGGTGCCGAGGCCCGGGATCGACGGGGGGTTGAGGGGAATGACGACCCCTTCCTTGATCCTGGAATACTTCTTCCGGGCGTCGGCCACCACGGCAAAGGCTGTCCCCTCCTTCCCTTTGCGCTCCCCATAGGGTTTGAGGGAGGCGAACATCAGGCCGGCGTTGGTTTTGTTCTGGCTGTCGATGATGCTGTAGCCGTCGAGCTGGGCCACGTCACTCATGGCCGGATTCTCCCTGATCAGGGAAACGGCCTGGTCGCTCACCGCAACGGTCCGCTCCAGACTCACCGCGTCCGGCATCATGTTGGCGATGAAGATGTACCCCTGGTCCTCCTCGGGAACGAAGCTCCCCGGCACCATCCCGAAAAGGACGATAA
>DATBML010000476.1:0-4132 GCA_036554885.1 Desulfuromonadales bacterium | reverse complement strand
TCGGTGCTTCAGGGAGGAGTCGAAATAAACCGCATCCCCTTCCTCCAGCACCAGTCGCTCATCTTCGAGAATGACTTCGGCCTTCCCCTTGATGATCAGCAGGAATTCTTCCCCCTCGTGATTGTAGAGGGTTTCCTCGCCGGCCCGCTCGGAGACGGTCAGGAGAAAGGGCTCCATTTTTTTGTTCCGCTTGCGGAAGGAGAGTGCCTCGTAGGTATAGCCGTGTCCGGTCCCCGCCTTGGAGATGACCCGGCTGACGACGCGTCGCTCGCCCCGCTTGACCACCTCGTACTTTCGCTCCTCCTCGGCTTCTTCAAAGAAGAGTCCCATCTTGACGTCGAAAAACCGGGCGAGCTTGGAGAGGGTAGCGATCGGCGGGGAGACGTTGTTGTTCTCGATCTGCGAAATCAGGGCGGGGGAGAATCCGGTCTCACGCGCGACATCCTGCAGGGTCAGCTTGCGGGCCTTGCGCAGCTTCTTGATTTTGGAACCGATATTGTACTCCATCCCCTAACCCCTTAAAAATAAAAAATGGTTCTATTATCTTCACGGATATAACGGAAATGGTCGAAAATGTCAATCAAAATATTTTATTAAAGATAAAACTACTTTATCCAAATTTAAATGAATATTCTTGTCTCATTGGACCCTCCCGCCGGATGCCCGGGAATGGTTTTTCTTTCCAGGGTCAATTTGCAAACTTTCGTTTTGTCCCCCCTTGCACACCATGTCGGAACAGGTTGCTGCAGCCGCCGCCGTATTGACTTTTTTCCGCAAATCCACTACTTTTAAGCCTCGCATCGACCTACCTGCCCGGTCGTTCGCCCCAATCAACATCGACCCCGGAAAATTCGAAAAAAGGATTCACCTTGCCTTTAGAAATTACCGACTATCCCTTGGGCATCCGCCTCTGGCCCAGCGAATTCCGCCACCGTCGTCGGTCCATTCATGAGGGGTACTGCTTCTCCCCGCTGGAAAACACCGCCGACTCCTTCCGCTTCACCGCCGTGGCCGGCGCCGAAAAGGTTGCCGCCATTTTCCGCTCCTTCGCCTCTTGCCTGCCAGAGGAGGCTTTCCTGATCCTGGAGTTTTACGAAGAGCCGGCGCCCCTGAAAAGTGAAGACCAGCCGGTGCCGACCGTCTATTATTCCCCTTACATGGCCAAGGAGGAACTCCTCGCCACTCTCGAGCCGTATCTTCCACGCCTCATCCATGACGGCTTCGTCGGCTTCGGCCTGGCCAACAATCGCGCCGGACTCGAGCTGTTCTACTCGGAGGAGAAGGTCCTGACCTGTTTCGCCGGCAACCATATCCGGGTCATGGATCTCCTGGCGCGGCACGGTCTGCAACACGATCCGGAGATACTTTTTCCTACCGACCTCGGACACGACCATCTTTCGCTGCTCTGCCACCCCAAGGGCGCCCTGCCGCTGCCGTTTGCCGCCATGAGCGAGGGGGAGCTCGACTACGTTCAGTTCTGCAGTGAGTTGACCGAGCTCCTCGACATGTATCAGGTGGAAGAAACCCTCTCCTTTTTTCTTTCCGAGCGGGAACAGGACGCCATCGAATCATGTCTCACGTCGCACCCGCAATTTGCGGAGTTTGCGGAAGAGGATTTCGGCAGTCTGCTACTCGACTGGAACGACTTTGTAGACGAATGCGAGGCGGGCTTCGAGGGGGACCTCTGGGAGTACCGGCAGGGGCTCAAGCTGCGCGACATGATTCAGCACGTTGCAGAAGCCGTGCCGGCCGTCCTGGGCGACAAGATTCTCGAAATTGTCGCCGATGCGGACAGTCGGCTGCGCAAGAACATGGTCGATGTTCGCAAACGCCTCGATCCTCCCGCCGAGATGCGTGTCCGCGACGATCATTTCTGGTACCGGGGAATGGTCCGCAATCAGGGGGTCTATCTGCGGCGAGACCTCATTCGCCAGGGGTGGTATAAACCTTAAGAATGATCGCCCTCATCGCCGCCGTCCCTCTTGAAACCGAACTGCTGCGTCGCAGCCTTTCCCCCTGCGAGGTGCGCCGCTGTTACGGGTACGACCTCTATCGTGGCAGCAACTTTGGTCGCCCGTTGTGCCTGCTGCACAGCGGCGTCGGCAAGGCCAGTGCAGCGGCGGCGGCCACTGCCCTGCTCGCCGCATGCCGGCCGGCGGCCCTGATCATGCTTGGATGCGGCGGGGCTTATCCCGGCAGCGGGCTGGAGGTGGGCGACCTGGCCCTGGCCACCACCGAAATTTACGGGGATGAGGGAGTCCTCACCCTCACCGGCTTTCTCGACATGGAGGCGATCGGGCTGCCGCTTGCCGAAAGGGACGGCGTGCAACTGTTCAACCGCTTTCCCGTCGATCCGCAGTTGCTCGATCGAGCCAGACCTCTGCTGACCCAGGCGGCCGAGTCGACTGGCCGGCGACTGGCAGAGGGGCCGTTCGTCACTATTTCCACCGGGTCGGGAACCGCCCTGGCTGGTGCGCAAATCGCCCGGCGCACCGCTGGGATCTGCGAAAACATGGAAGGGGCGGCTGTCGCGCAGGTCTGCTTCCATCAGCAAGTCCCCTTCCTCGAGCTGCGCGGCATCTCCAACCTGGTCGAAGACCGCGACCCTGCACGCTGGGATCTGAAAACCGGGGCGGAAGCCGCCCAACGGGCAGTGCAGGCGCTTCTGGCCGGCTGGAACGGCAGCAAGGTTCCGGCATGAACCGCGTCCTGACTCTCGGCTACTCCCCCTGCCCCAACGACACTTTCATCTTCTACGCCATGGTACACGGCCGGATCACTCTCCCCGGCTGCACGCTGCGGGAGCGACTGGAAGACGTCGAGACTCTCAACTCCCTGGCCCTGCAAGGAGCACTCGACCTCACCAAGGTTTCCTACCATGCCTTGGCGCACCTGCGCCGGGACTACTGCCTGCTGAAAAGCGGCGGAGCGCTCGGCCGGGGCTGCGGGCCACTGGTGGTGGCACGGCGGGAAGCCACAATGGAGAACCTGCGAGGCAAGCGCCTCGCCATACCCGGCCGGCTGACCACCGCCAATCTCCTGCTACAGCTTTATGGCGAGGGGTTCGACAACCTGCTCGTCCTCCCCTTTCACCGGATCATGGCGGCAGTCGCCGAGGGAGCAGCCGATGCCGGCGTGATCATTCACGAGTCCCGCTTCACCTTTCGCCAGCACGGACTTCAGCAGGTGCTCGATCTCGGACACTGGTGGGAGGAGGAGACCGGGCTGCCGATCCCGCTGGGCGGAATCCTCGCCAGGCGCGCCCTCGGTGCCGAACTGATTGCCGGCATCGATGCCGCCCTGCGCGCCAGTGTCGACTATGCCTTCGATCACCCTGAAGAACCGAGAAGCTACATCAAGAAGCACTCTCAAGAACTTTCCGACCCGGTGATCGAGAGCCATATCCGCCTCTATGTCAACGATTTTTCCCGCAACATCGGCAGTGAGGGCCAGGCAGCGATAGAGGCCCTGTTCAGTCGCGCCGAGGCCCGCCGCATCATTCCTCCCTGCGATCTCCCCCTCTTTGCGGCATAAGCATTCGTCTGCCGACAGACGACCCGCAACTTTTGCTGCCCTTCCCACCCCGTTGACGCAACCGGCGACACCCCCTCATTTCGAACCAAATGCTGCCTTTTTACAGGTGACGGGGTTTGTCAATGGTCCGACCACCCATCCGTGCGAAAAATTTTTTCGCTTTTCCCTCCCTTCACATTTAACTGCAAGCTGTTAAATCAAAATACTGGTCTATTATTAAAAACACCCGCAATATCTCTGATTTAGGCAGTCTTCAAGAAAAATCCGCATGTTTTCACATGTGAATTATCTAATTATAAACCAATGGTCTACCGTACAAAACGGAATCTGGTTGCAACATACTGTTTTATCAATATTTTTTCTCTATTTCCCGTTGCATTCGGCCCTTTGCGGGTTTAAACTTCAAGCGTAATTAGATAATTTAAACCACATGCAGCACAAGGAGAATGGCCATGAGGTGTCCCGTTTGCAAAAGTCATGAATATGTCGAGATGGACCTGCATGCCGCCGGTTTCGCCGAAGACATTGATACCTGCAAGATCTGCGGTTCGGTCTGGTCCGTCAATCACGGCGTAACCGAAGTCGTCAAGGATGCCCA
>DATBML010000453.1:0-4203 GCA_036554885.1 Desulfuromonadales bacterium | reverse complement strand
GTCCTGCCGCGGACTGCAGGGCTGCGGCCGCTTCGCCTCCGTGGCTCCGACGGCGCAGCTTCTGGCGGGCCGGGAGAAATTGCGGTGGAAGGGGTGGCGCCCGAGCTGAATTGCAGGTAATATGGGTTGGTTGCCGTTTCCGGCGGTGGCCGATTTCTTGCAAGGCTCCCGGCGACGCGGGGAGTTCGTAAAACCATGTTTACCCGTTCCTGTCACGGCCTGGATTTTTTGATTCAACATAACCTCTTTTTATGAAAATAAAATTGTTTGACAGTGGCTTGAAGTTTGTTTTATAAGCTCTGGTCAGACCAATTTTCCCCAAGGTAGGCCCATGGCTGAACTGTTGCTGATCCTGGTTGGCGCCGTCTTCGTCAACAACTTCGTTCTCGCCCGTTTCCTCGGCATCTGCCCCTTCCTCGGTGTCTCGAAGAAGGTGGAGACCGCCCTGGGGATGGGGATGGCTGTCATCTTCGTCATGACCGTCGCCTCGGTCGTGACCTGGTTCATCCAGTACTTCGTGCTGATCCCCTTCGGCATCGAGTACCTGCAGACCATAGCCTTCATCCTGGTGATCGCCGCGCTGGTGCAGATGGTGGAAATGATCGTGCAGAAGGCGAGCCCGGTGCTCTATCAGTCGCTGGGAATCTATCTGCCGCTGATCACCACCAACTGCGCCGTGCTCGGGGTGGCGGTGCTCAACATCCAGAAGGGTTACTCCTTCCTGGAGACAGTGATCTTCGCCTTGGGTGCTTCGGTTGGCTTTACCCTGGCGATGGTGCTTTTCGCCGGACTGCGCGAGCGTCTCGATCTCTGCCCTGTGCCCAAAAGTTTTCGCGGCACCGCCATCGCCCTGGTGACGGCGGGGTTGCTGTCGCTGGCCTTCATGGGTTTTGCCGGGCTGGTCAAGGGATGATGTCTCCGGTAGATCTGCGCAGGATGCGGGGGAGAGTCCTTGCCCGCTACGTACCACGAATCACGGAACACGGATTTTAACTATGCTTGCTGCTGTTCTCTGTCTGGGCGGCATCGGCCTTGCGGCCGCGGTCGCCCTCGGTTTTGCCGCAAAGAAATTCGCCGTCGAGGTTGACCCGCGGGAGCTGGCCGTTGCCGAGGTCCTCTCCGGGGCCAACTGCGGCGCCTGTGGCTATCCCGGTTGCGCCGCCTACGCCAAGGCGGTGGCCAGCGGCGAGGCGGCCCCCAACCTCTGCACCCCCGGCGGTGCTTCGACGGTGGAGAAAATCGCCCACATCATGGGGGTGGCGGCGGTGACGGCCGCGCCGCAGGTCGCCGTCGTGCTCTGCCAAGGGGACAGCGCCAAAGCCAAGGCCAAGTACCGCTACCTCGGGGTAACCGACTGCAACGCCGCCCAGCGCATTGCCGACGGACCGAAGGAGTGTCCAGGCGGCTGCCTCGGTCTGGGAACCTGCGCCCGGGTGTGCCCTTTCGGTGCCATCGAAATCACCGCCGAGGGTCTGGCGGTCATCAGTCGCGAAAAGTGCACCGGCTGCCAGAAGTGCGTGCCCGCCTGCCCGCGCAGCGTTATTCGCATGACTCCCCTCGACGCCACGGTGCACGTGCTCTGCAACAGTCACGACAAGGGGGCGGTGGTGCGCAAGTACTGCCAGGTCGGCTGTATCGCCTGCCAGATCTGCGTCAAGACCGTCCCCGGTGCCTATGTGGTGGAGGAGAGCCTGGCGCGGGTGCTCTACGAGCAGTACGACCAGGCTGCTCCGGCGGTGTCCAAGTGTCCGACCAAGTGCATCCGCGACTTCGTTGAGGGATACCCCGAGGGGAGCAGCTTCGCCCCGCCGGTGGTTCCGGTCGGGGCGGAGACAGCTGCTTGATGTGCGTTCGCCACACGGGAGAAAACCAGCAGCCGGACAAGGCTGTTCATCCGCAGATGACGCTGATTAAAATCCGGGTTTTTCCATCTGCGTAAATCTGTGAAATCTGCGGACAAAGTTTTTTAGATTGAGAAGATGCGACTGATGAGACTCAAGACCTTCCCCGGCGGGCTGCATCCGCCCGACAACAAAAAGTGGTCGGCCCACAAGGCGATCGAAACCTGCCCTCTCCCCGAAGAGTTGGTCATCCCCCTGGTCCAGCATATCGGCGCTCCCGCCGAGGTCTGCGTGCAAAAGGGGGACCGGGTGAAAAAAGGTCAGGTGATCGGCAATGCCAAGGGATTCGTCTCGGTGCCGGTGCATTCGTCAACCTCCGGCGAAGTAACCGCAGTCGAGCCGCGGCCGCATGCCAGCGGGCGCAATCTTCCCGCCGTGGTCATCCGCCCGGACGGCGAAGACGCCTGGGCGGAGGGAATCGCCGGGGCCGACCCGGAGACCCTCTCCCCCGATGCAATCCGCGAACGCATCCGCGCCGCCGGCATCGTCGGCATGGGCGGGGCCACTTTCCCCACCCACGTCAAGCTGACGCCACCCGAGAACAAGCCGATCCACACCCTGGTCATAAACGGTGTCGAGTGCGAGCCTTATCTCACCGCCGATCACCGGCTGATGCTGGAGGAGACGGAGAGGATTCTCGACGGCATTGCCATCCTGAAGCGGGTCCTCGGCGTCGAGCGGGCCCTGGTCGGCATCGAGGCGAACAAGCCCGATGCCATCGAAGTGATGACCAGCGCCAGCGTCGGCCAGGGAATCGAGGTGGTGGCGCTGGAGGTGAAGTACCCGCAGGGGGCCGAGAAGCAGTTAATTCTGGCACTGACCGGCCGCGAGGTTCCTTCCGGCGGCCTACCGATGGATGTCGGCGTTGTGGTGCAGAACGTTGGCACTGCTGCTGCCGTCAGCGATGCGGTGCGGCGCGGACTGCCACTGATCGAGCGGATCGCCACCGTCACCGGTCCCGGCGTCACTTCCCCGAAAAACCTGCGGGTGCGCGTCGGCACGCCGCTCTCGCACCTGATTGAGTACTGTGGCGGGCTCAAGGGGGACCCGGCCAAAATCATCATGGGCGGGCCGATGATGGGCGCTACTCAACTCTCCCTCGATGTCCCCGCCACCCGTGGAACATCAGGGGTGCTCCTCTTTCGCGAAGGGGAGATTCCGCTGCGCCCGGAGGGGCCCTGTATCCGCTGCGGCCGCTGTGTTCAGGTCTGCCCGGCGCATATCATGCCGACCACCATTGCCGCTTACGCCCGCCTCGACCTGATTGCCGAGGCCGAGGAGTTCGGCGCCATGGACTGCATCGAGTGCGGTTGCTGCACCTACACCTGCCCCGCTACCCTTCCCCTGGTGCAGGCGATCCGCTACGGCAAGGGAGCGATCCTGGCCAAGAGAAGGAAGGTCTGACGTGGAGAAACGGCTTTATCTTTCATCTTCCCCCCATATTCACTCGGGCGAGACGACCGACAAGGTAATGCGGGCGGTCATCTATGCGCTGCTGCCCGCCTGCGCCGTTGCCGTCTATTTCTTCGGCCTGGCTGCCCTCAGTGTGTTGATCTTATGTACTCTCGGCTGCGTCGCCGCCGAGGCGCTCTGCCAGCGACTTATGGGCAAGCCCTCGACGATCGGCGACGGCAGTGCCGCCCTGACCGGCATTCTGCTCGCCCTCAATCTGCCGCCGTCGAGCCCCTGGTGGATGGCCCTGATCGGTTCGGTGGTCGCCATAGCCGTCGCCAAGCAGGTCTATGGCGGTCTGGGGTACAACCCCTTCAATCCGGCGCTGGTCGCCCGGGTAGTTCTGCTCATCTCCTTTCCGGTGCAGATGACGACCTGGACGGCCCCCGCCCCCATTGGCTCGGGCATCGATGCGGTGACCTCCGCCACCCCCCTGGGCGAAATGAAGACGGCGGTGATGCTCACCGGCCAGGTCCCTGCCGCCCTGCAGGAGAGGACGGCCGCCTATTTCCTCGGAGAGATGGCCGGTTCGCTCGGCGAAATCTCGGCTGCCGCCCTGCTGCTCGGGGCGCTCTACCTGCTCTGGAAGCGGATTATCACCTGGCATATCCCCTTCAGCTACCTTGGTACCGTAGTCGCTTTCGGCGGCCTCTTCTGGCTGCTTGACCCGGGGCGCTATCCGGGGCCGCTCTTTCACCTCTTCACCGGCGGCCTGATGCTCGGAGCCTTCTACATGGCCACCGACATGGTGACCTCCCCCATCACCACCCGGGGGATGCTCGTCTACGGCGTCGGCTGCGGCCTGATCACCGTGCTGATCCGCCTCTACGGCGGCTATCCGGAAGGGGTC
>DATBML010000437.1:0-2736 GCA_036554885.1 Desulfuromonadales bacterium | reverse complement strand
AGGAACTCGCCGAGCGAATCCCAGCGCAGATAGCCCTCCTGCTGGAACTGCTCCACGTGCTTGGGCGCCGAGCCGCCGGCACCGGTCTCGAACAGGCCGCCGCCGGCCAGCAGCGGGACGATGGAGAGCATCTTGGCGCTGGTGCCCAGTTCCATGATCGGGAAGAGGTCGGTCAGGTAGTCGCGCAGCACGTTGCCGGTGACCGAGATAGTGTCCTGCCCCTTGCGGATCCGGGCCAGGGAGAACTTCATGGCATCAACCGGCGCCATGATATGGAACTCCAGCCCGCTGGTGTCATGGTTCTTCAGGTATTTCTCGACCTTGGCGATGACATTTCGGTCGTGCGCCCGGTTCTTGTCGAGCCAGAAGACCGCCGGCGCGCCGGTGGCGCGGGCGCGGTTCACGGCCAGCTTGACCCAGTCCTGGATCGGGATGTCCTTGACCCGGGACATGCGCCAGATATCACCTTCCTCAACCGCATGCTCCATCAGCACCTTGCCATCGGCCGTGACCACGCGGACGGTACCGTTGGCGGGGATTTCGAAGGTGGTGGGGTGGGAGCCGTACTCCTCGGCCTTCTGCGCCATCAGGCCGACGTTGGGGACCGAGCCCATGGTGGTCGGGTCGAAGGCGCCGTGCTTCTGGCAGTCCTCGATGATCTCCTGATAGAAGGTCGCGTAGCAACGATCGGGGATCATCGCCTTGGTGTCCTGCAGTTTCCCTTCGGTATTCCACATCTTGCCGGCTTCGCGGACCACAACCGGCATGGAGGCATCGACGATGATGTCGTTGGGGGTATGCAGGTTGGTTATCCCCTTGTCGGAATCGACCATGGCCAGGGCCGGGCGCTGCGCGTATACCGCCTTGATGTCGGCCTCGATCTCGGCCCGCTTGGCTTCCGGCAGGCTCTGGATCTTCTTGTAAAGTTCGCCCAGTCCCAGATTGGGATTGACGCCCAGTTCCTTGAAGGTGGCGGCGTGCTTGTCGAACACGTCCTTGAAGAAGACCGTCACGGCATGTCCGAACATGATCGGGTCGGAGATCTTCATCATGGTCGCCTTGAGGTGCAGCGACAGCAGGATGCCGCTCTTTTTCGCATCCTCGATCTGGTCGGCGTAGAACTTGCGCAGAGCCTTCTTGCTCATGAAGGTTGCGGAGAGGATCTCGCCCTTGGCGGCGGTCAGCTTGTCCTTCAGGACGGTGGTCTTGCCATCGGCAGTCAGCTCGATCCTGAAGTCGCCGCCGTTATCCATGACCACCGATTTCTCGTTGCCATAGAAGTCGCCGCCGGTCATGTGCGCGACATGCGCCTTGGAGCCGGCCTCCCAGGGGCTCAACGGCACGGTCTTCGGGTTCTTCCTGGCGTATTCCTTGACCGCGAGCGGCGCCCGACGGTCGGAGTTGCCTTCGCGCAGCACCGGGTTGACGGCGCTCCCCAGGCACTTTGCATAACGCTCCTGGATTTCCTTTTCCGCGGCGTTTTTGGGGTCTTCAGGGTAGTCGGGAAGCTTGTAGCCCTGGCTCTGCAGCTCTTTGATCGCTTCTTTCAGCTGCGGAACGGAGGCGCTGATGTTCGGTAGTTTGATGATGTTGGCTTCGATTTTCTGGGTAAGATCGCCCAGCTGTGACAGGTAGTCGGGGATGCGCTGGCTCTCGGTCAGATACTCGGGGAAGTTGGCGATAATTCTGCCGGCCAGGGAGATATCCCGTGTTTCCACCTCGACGCCCGTCCCTTTGGTAAACGCCTGGACGATGGGGAGCAGCGAGTAGGTTGCCAGTGCAGGTGCTTCATCGATCTCTGTCCAGATAATCTTGTGTGTTGTCATGTTCTCTCCTTGGTTTTTTCCGGTATCGCCAGAGGCTCATTGAATGGTGGCCACAAACGCCATCCATTCCCCGGGGCGATTTCCTCGCCGGCGGGGGGCTGGCGTAATTGAGGCCTGATATTTCTCCGGTGCTGAATGGACTTACGGCTCCGCCAAGCGAAACAAGCCGATCAATGGGAAATAAAAAGCACGGACAAAATAACGGCAGTTTGCCGCAAGGGCTGCCGAATGCCTGATAACCCTCTTTTTAATGTGTATACAGTATACAAAGGCCCGGAACCTGTCAAGAAAAAATATGGCCCCACTGTACGTCAAGGCAGGGCCGGGAAGAGGATGAAAACGGCTTTTTATCGGCCGGTTTTGCGTGTGCTGTTGAGGATCAGCTCGACCGGGAAAATGTCGGAGTTGCGTGCCGTCTCTCGAGCCTCTTGTGTTTCGGCGTTGGAGAGGCCGCGGGGAATGCTGAGTACCTGTCCCGAATAAATCCGGCGCGGGTCCTTGATCTGGTCACGGTTGGCCTTGTAGATGATCGGCCACAGGAGGGGGTCGGCGTAGACATCCTTGCGGGCGGCAATGCCCCACAGGACCTCCCCTTCGCTGACGACATAACGCCTCAGGGGCGGTGGGGGCAGCTCGGGGGTGGGCTTGCGTTTGGCTGGAGGGGGGATGCTGATGGCTTTTTTGGTTGACTCGGTCGGCGGTCGTCTGCTCTCAGGTTGAATGGGTCGTTCGGCTTGTTTGGTCTGCTCGGCCTGTTGCTGCTCACGTATTTTCTGCAGTTCCCGGATCGCCTGTTCTTCCCTGGCTTTGAGAATCGCCCGGTGGGCGTTGGTTTCGGCAAAGGGGAGGATCTCCCGGGCCATCTGGTAATTGCCCTCGCGGGCGAGGCGTTCGCCGTCGCTGAGTGCGT
>DATBML010000412.1:0-4120 GCA_036554885.1 Desulfuromonadales bacterium | reverse complement strand
GAAAGAGGCGGTCATGAACGAGCAGGGAATTCTCATAGCCGACAAGGATACTGAAACCCGCAGGCTGCTTGCCGACGTTCTGGTCAAGGCCGGCTATCAGGTAAAGACAACCGATTCGGCCGCCGATGTCCTCAGCGACATCCTGCAGAAACACGCCCACATCATCCTTGTGGGGAGCGATTTCGACGAAAAGGTGGCAGCGGCAGACCTGATACCCATGATCAAAAAGTGCGACCGTAATCTGACCATCATTCTGGTTTCCGATGAGAAATCCCTCCCCATGGTGCGCAAGATCCGCCGCGAAGGCATTTTCTACCATGCCCTGCGGCCGGTAAGTGCCGAGGACGGGGAGGAAATCCGGCTGGCCGTGGAGTGCGCCTTCAAGAATGTGCTCAACGTCCTGACCATTCATTGAGGCGCACCCGGAACCATGGAGTATCGACCCAAAGGAGGTAATGAGCTTATGAAAACCGCAGCGAAGGTCATTATGGCAATCACCGTCATGTCGGGCATGGCTTCCACCGTCTTCGCGGCGACGGGGGGCAGAGAGGACCACAGCTCTCTGGTGGTCTGGGCATTTCTGGGCTTCTGCGCCCTGATCGTCATCGCCCAGCTGCTTCCCTCCATCCGCAATGCTCACCTCGCCGCCCGGAAGCAGAAGGAAGAGAGTGAGCAGGAAAACGCAGTGAAGGTTCCCGCCAATGAATAGGCCGGGGAGACCGGCAGGCTCCCACCGCAACTAGAGGAACACGGCCGGCTTCGCCGGATCGAGACCACGCTTGTGCAAGGGAGATAGGAGGACGATATGAAACGGCAAATCTACTGGATCGCGGCCCTCACGCTGTTCTCGGCAGCCATCGCATTCGGTCCGGAAATTTTCGGCTGGCAATTCATGAGCGGCTTCAGCGGCCTGGTCATCAAGTTTTTCCTCGCCTATTGCGCTCTCATCCTGGTGGCCCAGGTGTTTTCCGCCCTGGGAGCTCTTCGATCCCTGCTGGGCGAGGCAGGAAGAGGCAAAGAACCTTCCCGGCAGGTGCTGCTGAGGGCAGATGAACAATCCATTTCACCGGAGGAATGAACATGAGACGCCATCTTGTAATTCTCTTTTTCGGCCTGGGTCTGGCGATGATCGTATTCGCCCTTCCCCTCGGGGCGACGACAATGGAAAGCGGCGACTGCCTGGGTTGCCACGGCGACATCGAGATGGTCGGGGCGAAGTTCCTGATCGATCAGCTCGCCTTTGATCATACTGCCCACGGCGAACTGGGCTGTCCGACCTGTCACGAATCGGTCACGGCAGACCACCCCGACGACGGACTTCCCCCATCCAAAGCTGGCTGTCGAGACTGCCACCAGGAGGTCGGTGAGGAATATGCCCGGACCGGGCATGCGGCGAACGCCTCCTGCGGGGACTGCCACAATCCCCACGCGGTCCGCGCCACCACGGAGGTTTCCGGATACGACATGAACCGCAAGTGCGCCACCTGCCACGAGCCGTCCGAATTGTCGGCGTCCCACGGGACCTGGCTCCCGCAGGCCGGCCTGCACCTCGACATGCTCCCTTGCGTCTCCTGCCATACCGGCTCGGAAAACTACGTGGTTACCCTCTTCCTGGTCCGCCGGCCGGGAGGCCTCGAGCCGAATGCTCCGATTTCCACGGCGCCGTTTGAGCTGGCCGGATACGCAGAGCTGAAAGACCTGGCGGCGGGCAAGGATATCCAGTCCCTGGTCGACACCGACGGAGACGGCGCCGTCACCATTGCCGAGCTGAAAAACTTCAACACCAGCCGGCAGTTCCGTGCCCTGCGCCTCAGGGGCATGTTGACACCGGAGGCCGTCACTCACAGCCTGCAAACCCTGGACAATCGCTGGGACTGCACGTTCTGTCACGCTTCCGGTCCCGGCGCCATGCAGACCAGCTTCCTCTCCCTGCCCCGGGAGGACGGCGCCTACCGGCGGCTGCCGGTGGAGAAAGGGGCCATCCTGGATGCTTTGAACGGGACCCCGGATTTCTACATGATGGGTGCGACCCGCAACGAAACCCTGGACCTGGTCGGGCTGGCGATTCTCGCCGGCGGGCTGATCATGCCTGTGGGACACGGTACCCTTCGTTTTCTGACCCGGAAAAACAGGCGTTGAAAGGAGTCGAGTCATGAGTGCACATAGCGACCAGAAAACCAACAGAATCTACCTGCAACCGACGCCGGTTCGCATCTGGCATTGGCTCAATGCCTTCGGCATCGTCACCCTGGGCATCTCGGGGGCACAGATCCGGTTCCCGGATTATCTCCACCTTTTCGGCAGTTACAAGTCCGCGATCCTGCTCCACAATGCCGCGGGCATCCTGGTGGCGATCTCCTTCTCCATCTGGTTCTTCTACTACACCTGCGTCGCCCGCAAGATGACCCAGCTGTACGTCCCCAACAAGGAAGATCTGCAGTACGGGCTGCTGCGCCAGGCAGTCTTCTACTTCTTCAACTACTTTCGGGGCAAGCCCAATCCGCATCACCCGATGCCGGACAACAAGTTCAATCCCCTGCAGAAATCGGCCTACCTCGCCATCATGTTCGTCCTGGTACCGCTGGTGAGCCTGACCGGCATTCTCCTGATGAACGTCTCGCCGCTGCGGGAGTTCGTACTCCTGGCGGGCGGCTTGAAGATTCTCGTCGGCCTCCATTTTCTGCTGGCCTGCTCGCTCTTTGCGTTTCTATTCACCCACATCTACCTGGCCACCCTGGGCAAAACCCCACTATCCTACGTCAAGCCGATGTGGACCGGATGGGAAGAAATCGAAGACCATTGAGGTTGAGGCCCGGAACGACACCAGGGATAAGGAGAGCGCCATGAACGGATTCGCGAAACCGCAGCCGACAGCGTCCGGCAAGAAAACCACCCGCAAAATGTCCGACCGGCATCTCCGAGCGGAGACCATCGAGGCGCATGGCGACGATCTCCGTCTCCTCGCCCGCAAGGGCCTGTGGCAGCTGCTCACGTTTGTTGCGGCCAGCGCCCTGTTCTTCCATTTCCGGCATGCCGACCTGCTCGCTCCGCTGGCGGAGAATATCCGGCAGGTCCTCGGCTGCCCGCCGCCGGCAGCCCTGACGACCCTGGCCCTGGCCGGTTATACTCTCTCGGCCGCCATTCTCCTGGTGTCACGGACCGTGAGCGGGGTCCGGCCATCCTTGAAATGGGCGTATCCGGGATACCGGCTCGTCTTTTATCTCTTCTACAGCTTTTCCAATTCGCTGGCTGAAAATTTCATGAGTGTTTTCGTCGCCGGTCTGATTCTTTTCGGCCTGGAACAGATGAACACCCTGACCTATTCACTGAAAACCCAGCCCCGGGAAGGAGGGTTGATGGGAAAACTCTGAATCCGGGGATTCCCGAAAGAAACAGGCCCTGGACATTTGCGTCCAGGGCCTTGTCTGTTTACAGTCGGCAAAAAAACCGGGATGCTCCCGGATGTGCATGGGCAACAAAAGATTGGATTCTTTATTTGAGCGCCTGGATCTTCTCCAGGCTCTGCTGCAGGATGCCGAGTTTCTCCTTCGCCTCGGCGAGCTTGCCGCGGTCTTTCTCCAACACCTCCGGCGGCGCCTTGGCGACGAACGCCTCGTTGCCAAGCTTCTTCTCGAAGAGTTCGACATCCTTCTCGACCTTGCCGATCTCCTTGGCGAGCCGCGCCACCTCGGCATCGACGTCGATCAGGCCGGCCAGCGGCAGCAGTATCTCGACGTCTCCGGCCACCTGGGTGGCGGCCTTCTCGGGGCGGGCGACGCCGACCCCGCAGACGAGTTCACCGACCCGGGCCAGAGCACGAACGTACTTTTCGCCGGTGTTGAGGATCGTTTCGGAATCCGCCGACCGGCAGTCGAGCACGGCAGCAATCTGCTTGCCGGGCGGCACATCCATTTCGCCGCGGATGTTTCGAATCGCCTTGATCACGTCCATGATCAGCTCCATGCGCCGCGCCCCCTCGGCGTCGACGGGGAGCCCCTCGCCGGTCGGGTAGCCGGCGAGCATGAGCGAAGCGACCGGACGCGCCCCCGGCAGGGCATGCCAGATCTCCTCGGTGATGAACGGCATGAGCGGGTGCAGCAGGCGCAGCAGCTGCTCCAGA
>DATBML010000381.1:0-3221 GCA_036554885.1 Desulfuromonadales bacterium | reverse complement strand
CGAACCTCACGGAGCAGGTCACCTGGGTCGCTGGGACCCAACGCCTCGGCGCGGCGCAGGAGCGCCTGTGCCCGGGCGGGAACGCCGAGGCGCCACCAGGTCACGCTGGCGGCGCCGGCGGTCAGCAGGGGGAGGAGGGCGCGGCTGCCGAAGGTGGCGCTCACCCGCTCGGCAAGCATCGCCGCGGTGAAGGCCATGAAAGCCACGGCCATCGGCAGGCGGTCCCAGAAAAGCCGGTCATTGTCCGGTGCCAGGTGGTACCAGGCCGAGCCGCAGGCGATCAGGACCGTCCCGAAAAAAAAGATCATATAGGCCCGGCTTTCCCGCTGGTCGGCGAAGTCCTCGCGCCGGTGCAGCACCAGATGAAGGAGGCCGAGCAGGCCCACTACAAAGAGGGGCAGGTTGGAGACGACATTCAGGAAGTTGGGGATGCCGAGCAGGGGGCGGCTATCGGCGAAGCGATGGTAGAGCGGGTCCTGGGGGATGGGTGGAAGCAGGGCGACGGCGACGGCGAGCCCCAGCGTTAGCAGGCCGAGCGAGCCGAGGAGGCGACGGCGGCGTTCCACGGTGGTCAGCAGGTCACGTTCTGCCGCTCTCCCGGCGGCAGAGGCGCCTTGCGGCCGTCGGCATCGACCCGGACGAAGGTCACCCGGGTGGTGAAAACCATCTTCTCCTCGGTGGCCCCCGGCGCATCGGCAAAAACCTCGACCCCATAGCTGACCGACGTGCGGCCCTGGCGCAGGGGGCGGATGTGGAACCGCAGGATGGAGCCGTTCAGCACCGGGTGACGGAAGACGATCTCGTCCATGCCGACGGTGACGAAGGTGCAGCCGGAAAACTCCCGCGAGGCGACCAGCCAGGCGAATTCGTCGACCCACTTGAGCATCGCCCCGCCGAACAGAAAGCCGTGATGATTCAGATGTTCCGGGCGCACCAGGGCGAAAGTATCCATCCTGCATTCCTTTTCAGGCAACCGACCAGGGAAGCGCCGGCGGGCAGCGTAAGCGAAGGATTCGCGGCGGGTCAGTTGGTGCTTCGACCCAGGGGTGCGGCGACGGCTTTTTCCGGCAGATAATAACGGCTGTAGTAGCTGGTCACATCCTCCTGGATCCGTGTCGTCTCCTGAATCTGCCGGAGGATCTCCTTGAAGGCCTGATCTTCCCAGCCGCTCCTGGTATCGACGTTGATGCGCTGCGGGTTCTTCCGGGTGGCCGTGGCGCGATTGCGGCCGGCCGAGTGGAGCAGTATCCAGGCATCGGCGAGGTCGTTCTCGATGATGCGTTCCGGCCGCAGCCGCTGCTCCTCGACCAGCAAGACCCGGGCGGCGAAATGACCGGCCAGCCGGGTAATGGCCTCGCCATGCACCGCCAATAGCTCCCGTGCCCGCTCGGCCGCGGTCGCATCGATGAAGATGGCGACATTGGCGCAGCGGAACTTTTCGTAGTCGACCAGTGCCTGGGCCTGAATCATGGCTTTTCTCCCTTGACGAATTTTTCCGGACTCAGCTCATGCCGGAAGCTTCACGTATAGCCGAATTTTGCCGGCTTGCAAGGGGAGAGTCGCTGTTTTTTATCGGATCCACCGTCCCGGCCATGGCCGATAGCGATAGGGCCAGAAGGGGTCATACCAGAAGGGATCGCGATAATAGTAGTAGGGATAGTAGGAGTACGGCCCCCAGGGGTAGAAGGGATCGTAATAACCGTAGGGGTAAGCCCAGGCGCGCCGGTTCCAGAGGTACGCCTCAATGATACGGAAGACGGGATAGGCGTAATCGTAGTCTTGCAGGGGACGGATTTCCATTCCCTCCACGGTCCCGGTCAGGGTGACGAACAGGCCTGCCTTGTAGATTTCGGGATCGAGAAACCGGCTCGTCCGCGCGAGAAAACGCCCCCCCACCTCGTCGGCCGTCTGCGGTTCCCCCCAGCGGTCGAGGGTATAACGCAACACCTCCAGCGTCGTTCCGTCCCCGCTCAGCCGGGTGTCGATGATCAGGCCGCCCAGCAGCAGGGTCTTCCCCTTATGAGCATCCGGATTCGCCTTGACCTGGGCGAAATCGACCCCCGGGTCCACATCCAGCAGAGCATTCCGGGAAAGAACATGGGAACAGCCACCGAGCAGCAGGAGCAACGGCGTAACAGCGAAAAGCAGCACACGTTTCATGGCCACCTCCTTGTCACCAGCCCTTGTGTTCAGTCTATCCCCCTGGGTGGCGGTTCGTCAAACCAGTGTCGGCCCCGCGGCTAGAAGGAATTGAGCCGGCGGATGAAGGCCTTGAGCAGACCGAAGCTGCGCCGGTTGAACTCGAAGGAGAGGCGAGGCAGGTGCAACAGGTCGGGCTGGTCCTGCTCGTCGGGCAACGGTCCGGAAAGCTGGAGACTGCTCCCCGGTTCGATGATTTCGCCAAACTCGCTCTCCAGCGTTTCCAACTGTTCCGGCGTCAGGGTCTGGTTGAGGCGGATCACCAGGGTGTTGCCGACAAAGCGCTGGGAATGGTAGATGCGGTAAAAGTTGACGATGTTTTCCACCGCCTCGACCGGGTCGCGGGTGATGGTGAAGAGGCTGAAATCCTCACCGGAGATAAGCCCCCGCTTGAGCAGCGTCTTCTTGAGAAAATTGAACCAGTTCTCCCAGTAGTCGCCGTCGTCGTCGTCGATGAGAACCAGGGGGATCGGCGGGTTCTTGCCGGTCTGCACCAGGGTCAGAGTCTCCATCGCCTCGTCCAGGGTGCCGAAACCGCCGGGAAAGAGCGCCACCGCCTGCGCCTCCTTGAGGAAGGCCACCTTGCGGTTGAAGAAGTACTTGTAGGTGATGAGCCGAGGATTGCCTTCGAGCACCGGGTTTGCCTTCTGCTCGAAGGGAAGCCGGATGTTGACTCCGAAGGAGTGCTCGGGGCCCGCGCCCTCGTTCACCGCCTGCATGATGCCGGGTCCGGCTCCGGTGATGACCATGTGCCCAGCTTCCGCCAGTCGGCGGCCGAAGAGCTTCGCCATCTGATAGATCCCCTCGTCGGGCGCGGTTCGCGCCGACCCGAAGACGGTGACCTTGCGGAGGTGGCGATAGGGGCCGAAGATCTTGCCGGTGAAGCGCATCTCCTTCAGCGTGGAGTTCATGAGCTTCATGTCGGCGCGCTGCATGCCCTCCTGGCCTGCCTTGAGGGCGGCGAGAATCATCTCCCGGACGAGGTCGCCGTGGCTGACATCGCCCGCGCAGGCGATCAGGCG
>DATBML010000339.1:0-4351 GCA_036554885.1 Desulfuromonadales bacterium | reverse complement strand
GGTATTTGAGCGATAATTTCCGGCAGCAGCCGAGCCTGGCGCAGGTCGCCGCCCGGGTCGGCCTGAGCGAGTACCATTTCCAGCGCCTCTTCCGCCGCTGGGCCGGGGTGAGCCCGAAGCGTTTCCTGCAGTTCCTCACCGCCGAGCACGCCCGCGGTGTGCTGCAGGCTTCAGGGAGCGTCCTCGAGGCGGCCTGGGAATCGGGACTTTCCGGCGGCGGCCGTCTGCACGATCTGACCGTCGCGCTGCACGCCGCCACGCCCGGCGAAATCAAGAGCCGCGGCGCCGGCCTGACCATCCGCTACGGCTTCCACCCCACCCCCTTCGGCGAAGCCCTGATTGCCGCCACGACCCGGGGGATCTGCGCCCTCGCCTTTGTCCAGGGAAGCCGCGAAGAGGCCCTGGCGACTGTGCGACCACAATGGGATAACGCCGACTTCGTTCGCGACCAGCAGGCCACCGCCGCCCTGGCCGAACGCATTTTCTCCCGGCGGGAGCAGCAAATCGGCGTGCCGCCGGCGCTTCATGTCCAGGGGACGAACTTCCAGATCAAGGTCTGGCAGGCCCTGCTGTGCCTGCCGGCAGGCTCCGCTACCACCTACGGCGACATCGCCGCCGCCATCGGCGCCCCCGGCGCCGCCCGCGCCGTAGGGTCAGCCGTCGGGCAGAATCCGGTCGCCTGGCTCATCCCCTGCCACCGGGTAATCCGCAAGACCGGCGTCCTGGGCGGATACCGCTGGGGCGCGGTGCGCAAGCAGGCGATGCTGGGGTGGGAGGCGGCGCAGGAGGAGGGATGAGGACAACTCCGCAGACGGGCGTTTTTCAGCAGCCTCTCAGAGCAGCGCGTCGATGGCGTCGAAGTCCAGGTCCCGCTCGGCCATGTTGCGCACCAGGGCGAGCTTTTCGGCGTCCTCGGCGGTGATCTTGGAGACGTCGCCGGTGACGATGGAGAAGGCTTCGGAGTTGGTGATCTCGGTGCGCAGATAGGGGACCTGGCTGTCGTCGAGGATCGTCTGGGTGATCCCGGAAATCGGGTTGAGCCCGGCAATGACGAGGCCGGCGATTTTGGTTCGGTATTCAGGGAGGTGGTAGAGGGAGGAGGCGGTGACGATCAGTTCGTCGCGGGTGCTGTTGATCACCATCAGCGTCGCCTCCTCCAGCAGGTCGATGACCCGCTGGGACGAGGCGGCGCCGAGCTGGATGTGGTGGATGATGCGCCGGGCCTCTTCCGGAGCCGCCCGCAGCGGCCGGTCAAGAATCCT
The DNA here is from genome assembly GCA_036554885.1 of Desulfuromonadales bacterium. Classification (GTDB taxonomy): domain Bacteria; phylum Desulfobacterota; class Desulfuromonadia; order Desulfuromonadales; family DASPGW01; genus DASPGW01. The sequence goes on along the minus strand of DATBML010000339.1, from coordinate 3,089 downwards.
GGCGATGCGGGAAAGGGTCGGGTTGGCGAGAATCGGCGAATAGTTGAATCCCCCCTGCAACGCCACCCCGAGATCGCGAAAGGCCAGTTGCAGGTAGTGCAGGGTCGTCTCGCGCTTGTCGGCCTGCAGCTTGTTGACTAGCACCAACTTGACGGGAACCCCCTCCTGGCGGAAGAGAGCGAGGTTGAGGACCACGGCATCGGTGGAATTGCCGATGCCGCCGCCGGCAACGATCATCACCGGGGCGCCGGCGAGGCGGGCGACGGCGGCGTTGCTGAGGCCGATGACCGAGCCGACGCCGCTGTGTCCCGACCCCTCGATGATGAGAAAGTCGTTGCGGGCGTCGAGCTCGGCGATGGCCTCGGCCATGCGCTGCCGGAGGCCGGCGGCGGCGATGCGGCCATCGAGGATCTCCCGGGTCGAGCCGGGGTGGAGCACCACCGGCGACATCAGATCGATCTGCTCTTCCAGGCCGAAGACCTCGGCCATGAGCACCGCGTCCTTGTCGTAGAAGCCGCCGCGGAAAGGGGTCGGCTTGGGGCCGAGCGGCTTGATGAACCCGACGCGGCCGTATTTCTTGCGCGCCAGGTGCATCAGCGACAGGCTGGTGGTGGTCTTGCCGCTGTTCTGGCCGGTGGCGGCGATGAAGATCTTGCGGGCCATGAGCTCCTCCTGATAGAAAATACGGCTCCCGTGAAAAAAGCGATCCTACCTTCTGCCGGCCTTGAGCCGCTTGCTCAGCGCCGGCTGGGAGATACCGATCAGGCGGGCGGCGATGGTCTGGTTCCCCTGGGCACGGCGCAGGGCTTCGTCGACCAGCAGGTCCACCGCGCCGGTCAGGGTGGGCAGATCGGTGACGGCGGCGAAGGGGTTCGCTCCCGCCGGCTGATCGGCCATGGCGGTCGCCGGCGGCTCGCCAATGGCCCGGCGGAAGCTCTCCATGGAAAGGACCCGCCCCTGGTGGGAACTGACCGCATCGAAAACCATAGCCCGCAGTTCGCGGACGTTGCCGGGAAAACTCCAGGTGGAGAGCAGCAGCGACAACTCCGGCGGCGGCGTCGGCTTCTTCTTGCCGAGTTCACCGGCGGCCGCCTCGAGAAAATGGTCGAGCAGCAGCGGGATGTCGTCCTTGCGCTCGCGCAGCGCCGGCAGGTGCAGGTGGTGGGTCCGCAGGCGGAAGTAGAGATCCTTGCGGAAACTGCCGGCGCTCTGCCGGGCGGCCAGATCCTGATGGGTGGCGAGGACGATGCGCGCCCGGCTCTGTCGCGGCTGGTCGGCACCGAGGGGGAAATATTCCCCTTCCTGCAGCAGACGCAGCAGCTTGACCTGTGAGGCGAGGCTCAGGTCGCCGATTTCGTCGAGGAACAGGGTGCCGCCGCCGGCCGCCTCGATCATGCCGCGGCGGGGGGCGTCGGCGCCGGTGAAGGCGCCGCGGGCGTGGCCGAAGAGGGTGTCGGCAAAAACGTTGTCGTCGAGACCGGCGACGTTGACCGCCACCAGCGGCTGCCCGGGCCGGCTCAGGGCGTGCAGGGCCCGGGCGACCAGCTCCTTGCCGGTGCCGCTCTCGCCGGTGATCAGTACCGGCTGCGAGCTGTCGGCGATCGCCTCGACGTACTGGAAGACCGAACGCATCCCCTTGTCGGCGGTGACGATGACGGCGAAAGCCTCCGGATGCTCCAGCCGGTCGTAGAGCAGGCGGCGGCGCATGGCCCGGTTTTCCCGCTGCAGCTCGAGCAGGCGCACGGCCCGCTGCACCCCGTCGACCAGGCGGTCCTCCTCGACGGTTTTGACGAAATAGTCGAAGGCCCCCTTCTTGACGCAGCGCACCGCCGTCTCGACCTGGTTCATACCACTCACCACGATGACGGCGATGTCGGGATGCTCCCCGACGATGCGTTCGAGCAGCTCCTCCCCGGAAAGATTCGGCATGGTCAGGTCGAGCAGCACCAGGCCGATCTCGCCGCCGGCGAGAATCTGCATGACCTGGCGGCTGTCCTGGCACTGGCGGAGATTGCTGAGGCCGCCGGGGCCCTCCAGGGTCATGCTCAGGCTGCGCAGCCAGGCCGGCTCGTCATCGACCAGCAAAATACCGAAGGGGGGATACAGGGGGGTCATGCAGGCGTCTTCTCCTGGCAGGCGGGCAGCGTCAAGGTCACGGTCATCCCCGCCCCAACGGTGGAACTGAAGGCGAGCGAGCCGCCGTGCTCCTTGACGATGCCGGCGGAAACGGAAAGCCCGAGACCGGTGCCGCCGGTTTCGCGCTTGGTGGTGAAGAAGGGGTCGGTCAGGTGCGGCAGCTGCTCCGGGGCGATTCCCTCACCCTCGTCACGCACCTCCAGGAGCACGGCCTGCTGCCCGGCGTCGTACCAGGTGCGCAGAGTGATCCCGCGTTCGGCGTCGGGCAGCGCCTGACAGGCGTTGAGCACCAGGTTGACCACCACCTGCTCGATGCGCTGATGATTGCCGCGGAAGCGGGGCAGGTCGGGGCCGTATTCGACCGAGAAGTGGCGGGTCGCCTTGCGGATCGAATTGTCCACCAGGCGCAGGGCGGCGGCCACCACGGCGTTGAGGTCAACGGCGGCAGAGAGGTCGGCGTCGTCACGGCGGGCAAAATCCTTGAGGTCCTCGACGATGCGCTTGATGCGCCGGGCGCCCTCCTGCATCTCGGCGAGCATCTGCGGGATTTCCTCGCGCATGCGCGAGTACTGGAGCCAGCCCAGGCGGAAATCGCCGTCCTGCCGGTAGTGCTCCTCGAGGACCGGCTCGGCATCCTCCCAGGCTTTCTGCAGGTGCGGCAGGTTGAGGAGGATCAGTCCGGTGGGGTTGTTGACCTCATGCGCCACCCCCGACACCAGGATGCCGAGGGAGGTCATCTTGTCGGCCTGGATCAGCTGCCGCTGCCGGACCCTGAGTTCGTCCATGGCCCGCTGCCGCTCGGCGACCTCGTTCTCCAGGGCGGCGGTGCGCAGCGCCACTTCCTTCTTCAGGGTGCGGTTCCAGATCACCGTGCCGCCAAGCACCAGCAAGAGCGGGGCCACCGCCAGAAGGCCGTAGCGGATGATCCGGGACCAGGGGAGCCGCGGCGGCTC
>DATBML010000326.1:0-6158 GCA_036554885.1 Desulfuromonadales bacterium | reverse complement strand
CTATGATCTGAAGGCGATACTGAAGATGCACGGGGACCTCTATGATCAAGCGGTTGAATACTAGATTGCCTAAATGACAATAGACGGATTTTAAATTTATTTAATTAGCATGAGTGTGGTGATCTTCGACAAACCATTTTCGAGCATACTAACTCATAAACTCTAGTTTAATAAAATTATCATCTTTTTGTTGGGCTAATTCCATCCTCAGAACCATTGAGGTAACGCCTGAATGTTCTAAATTGAAATACATGAACCTAGGGAAAGGGATTTAAACTGGCTGAAGGAGGCTGCAAAGGGGATGAAAAGGAGCTCCGACATCCTGTTTGCTGCGGCAGGGCTTATGCTGCTCGCTCCGTTGCTTCTGCTGATCGCCGTTCTGGTCCGCGCCAAACTCGGTTCGCCGATTCTCTTCCGCCAGCAGCGTCCGGGACTTCACGGCCATCCCTTCACCATTTACAAGTTCCGCACCATGACCGACCAGCAGGATGCGGCTGGCAAGCTCCTGCCGGACGGGGATCGTCTTACAACTTTCGGCGAATTCCTGAGACGCTACAGTTTAGATGAACTGCCGGAGTTGTTGAACGTGCTGAAAGGGGAGATGAGCCTGGTTGGCCCCCGCCCTCTGCACATGAAATATCTCCCTTACTACACCGTGCAGGAGCGGAAGCGGCATGCGGTTCGACCGGGAATCACGGGATGGGCGCAGGTTCATGGGCGCAACTACCTCCCCTGGGACGACCGGTTGGCCCTGGACATCTGGTACGTGGAGAACCGAACCTTTCCTCTCGACCTTCAGATACTCTGGAAGACGATCTGGCAAGTGCTTCGCCGGGAAGGGGTTGCCCCCAATCCGGACGATGCCGAAACAGACCTGGATCAGGAACGTCGGGAAAGGGGCTGCAAGGGCGGCAGTGTCTCTGTAGCAAGTTCTGGAGAATACGAATGATGAAAACGATTGACCGGATCCGGCAATTCATCGTCTCCGAGTTGCAAGCCGACGTTGGGGGGGGGATCGCGGATGACGATAGTCTGATTGACCAGGGTATTATCGATTCTTTCGGGATCATGGCTCTTCTCGGTTTTCTTGAGGAGAGGTTCGACGTCATCATCGACGGCGACGAGTTGTTGCCGGAAAATTTTGCCACCCTGGCCGCCATTTCCGCCCTGGTGGAAAAAAAGGTCGGCATTGCTGCTTTGGACTGAGATGGACTTTGCCTTGAGCGAAAAGACGATAGCATGGATCGGAATCTTCTGCAGGATTATCTGGAACCCTGGTCGGCGTACCCTGAGCGGGTCGCTGTCACCGACGGCCGCCGGGCCATCACCTACGGCGAGCTGATGGAAAGTTCCAGCCGCCTGGCCGGCCTCCTTGTCGAATGCAATGTCGGCCGCGGGGATCGGGTGGCGGTCTGCACCCGTCGCTCTCCCGATTATCTTTGGGCGATCCTCGGGATTATCCGGGCTGGTGCCGCCTATGTTCCCCTCGATCCGAAAGCTCCGCCCGAGCGCTGGCGAAAGATCGTGGACGACTGTGCCCCTTCCGCCCTGGTTGGCGACCTTTCGTCCATCCAGGCGATTATGGCGGCCGGTCTGACCGCGCTTCCCAAAATCCTCCTGGCGCCCCGCAGCAAACTGCACGATGACGGGATGGTTGTCGCAGCCGACCTGGAAGATATTCTTGCGGCTCCCGCCGTTCCTCCGGTGTGCGGCAACACCTCGGAAGACCTGGCGTACATCCTCTACACTTCCGGCTCGACCGGTGTTCCCAAGGGAGTGATGATCACCCACGGCAACGTCTGCAACTACATCAGCTGGGCCGTTGAAAGCTTCGCCATCCGCACCGAAGACCGGATTCTCGGCACCGCTCCCTTCCATTTCGACATGTCCACCTTCGATGTCTGGTGCGCCTTGAAGACCGGGGCGACCCTCTGTCTGGCCGATGAAAGCCTGACCCTGTTTCCCGAGCGTCTGCTCGGTTTCATGGAAGCCGAGCGTGTCACTATCTGGAAGGGGATATCCTCCCTCCTTCTGTATCTGGAACGGGCCGGATGCCTTGGCCCGGGGAGAATCCCGACTTTAAACCGCATTCTTTTTGGCGGAGAAGCGCTTCCGGCCCGTTCCCTCATCCGCTGGATGGATTCGTTCCCGAACAAATTTTTCTACAACGTCTACGGGCCGACCGAAGCGACAGGGATCTCCCTCTATTATCCAGTCGAGACGGTTCCAGGCGGGCCCGGAGAGCGTATCCCCATCGGGCGCCCATGCAAGGGAATGAAGGCGATCCTGCTTGACGAAAAACAGATGGCGGTCCGGGAGGGGACGACGGGGGAACTCTACCTGGCCGGGCCCGGCCTCGGTGCCGGCTACCTGAATGATCCTGATCGCACGGCCGGGTCTTTCATTCCCCTCAGTCTCGACGGAGGTTCCACGGAGACCTGGTACCGTACCGGCGATCTCGCCTTTTTGCGACCGGACGGGAATTTCGAGTTCGTGGGGCGCAAGGATCACCAGGTAAAAATCATGGGGTACCGGATCGAATTGGGGGAGATCGAACAGGCGCTGCATGCCATCGAGGGTATCCGTGAGGCGGCGGTGATCGCCGCCGACCGGGATGGAGTTGCCGAGCTGGTGGCCTTCGTCCATGGGGATGGGGCTGGCGACGCCGCGCGAATCCTGAGCGGACTCCGTGACCGGCTGCCCGGCTACATGCTGCCCCGTCGGCTATTTCAAACGGACAGCCTGCCTCGCTGCGGCCGGGGAAAGATCGACCGGACGGCTTTGCAGAGGCTGGTGATGGAGGCGCGAAATGCGACTGGATGAGGTTGCCGTCACCCGGTGCCTGCACGCCATCCGGGAAATCGGAGGATCAGTCCGGCTGACAGACGTGCACGCCCACCCGTTCGAGGTCGTTTTCGACGATGGCCGCTACCGGCCGAACCCACTTGCTGCGGGGGTCTGCAGCACGACGGATGTCGGTTACCAGCGACCGGCCGCCGCTGCACTCGACCTTCGACCCGCTTCTCCCCGGCCTCCAGTCGCGAATCCCGATCTTTTCAAACAGATGATGCTCTTATCCATGCGCCGCCACTATGTTCACTCCGGTCCTCGGTGCTGGGCCGACCAGATGGCACTCGCCGGGTTTGCCCGCACCGTACTGCTGCCGGTCGCACAGGCCGGTCGGACGGCCGAAGACCGGATGTCGGAAACGGTTGCCTTGTTCGGAGGAGATCAGCGGTTTCTCATCGGCTACTCTCTGCCGAACACCCTCAGCCCCGATGAGGTCGAGGCCGATGTCCGGCGGGGAATGCAAAGGTACGGGGTGCAGATTCTCAAGGTCCATCCCAACATTTCCGGGCACGACCTGACCATATCCGAGGGCAGGGAGCGGGTGAACGCGCTCCTGTCTGCCTCTCGCCGAACCGCCCTTCCGGTCATTCTGCACGGCGGTCCGAGTCCATACCTGTCCAATCCGGATGCCGCCCGGTTCGCCGTTCTTGAAAATCTTGCCCTTCTTGAACTGGATCGCACGGACCAGCCCGTGATCATCGCTCACGGGGGGGCATACGGCATCTCGGCGCCGGAGGTGGAAAAGTGCGTGCTCCCGGCATTGCGGCAACTCATGGACCGTTTCGCTCACCTTTACGTGGATACCTCGGCGTTGCCGGTCGACGTGCTCGCCCTGGTGCTGAAAGGCGTGGATACCGAGCGTCTTCTTTTCGGCTCCGATGCACTTTATGAGCTGGCGTGGAAAGCAGCCGTAAAGCTGTACTGGCTGCTGGAGCGGGATTTCCCTGAGCCCGAGGTGCTCTTTGCCCGCATTGCCGGCAGCAATGCGGAACGACTCTTCGGAAATGAAAGGATCAGCCATGATCTCCTCGCTGCGGTACCGGTATTTTCAATTTCTTGAGCATTGGGAGGAGTATGGATTCCTCTCCGCCTGCCGGATCATTTGTTACCGGTACGAGGAAGTGGTTCCGACTGAAAAACCCCTCGACAACCTGCGACCGGTCCCCGGGCGGAAGGACGACAATTTACATATTCTGGATCTCGATCAGGAAAACTTTACGTCCCAAGTGCTGGAATTCCCCCGGCGCAGCCGTCGGGAGCGTGCAAAAAACTACTTCCGACGGGGCTACCGGATGCTCGCCTTGGTTCGGCAGGGGAAGGTCATCGGCGACCTTTGGTACGTCACCAGAGCAACGGCTCGCACGCCGCAAATCCATCCCCACCTCCGATGGTTCGGTATTGACCTTGCCGAAGACGAGGTCTACCTGTTCGACATGTACATCGACCCCAGAGAGCGGGGAGGGGGGGTGGCCACCTTTTTCCTCGGCAGCGTACTCCACATGATGCATGACCGTGGGTTGCGCAAGTCTTACGGGTGCTACGCCGCAGAGCATGTCCAGGCTTTGTGGCTGCATCGATTGATCGGCTTCCGCGAACTGCCCCACTGCGAAGTCCGGAGGATTCTGCTCTATGAATCGGGCCGGGGAAAAGGCTGAGACGGGAAGGAACAGGTCGAACGGGTGCGTATGGTGGAGTATTTCCCGGCGCCTTGGGAAATCGCAAATACCTGTCAGGGCAGGTGGTGACCAAGGGAAGAATGTATGAGTACCTACCTGGAAATGTCGGAGATTGCGCAGCAACATGGCTCTCCCTTTTATATTTTCGACCGGGAGGCATTCACCCGCAATTTTCTCGACATCAGGGCCGCGTTCACCCGGCGGTATCCCCAGGTCGTCATTGGCTATTCGTATAAGACAAACTATATCCCCTATCTCTGCCGGCTGGTCCTGAACCTCGGTGGGGTCGCCGAGGTGGTGTCGCGCCTGGAGCTGGACCTGGCTCTGAAGATCGGCTGCCCACCTTCGGGGATTATCTACAACGGCCCGGTCAAGGCCGCCAATGACATGGCATTCGCTCTTGGTTCCGGAATGCTTGTCAACATCGACACCCTGCGTGAGCTCGAATTCGCAACGCATTTCGCCAGCCAGTGTCCTGAAAAATCGGTCCGGATCGGAATCCGGATCAACATCCCGCTGGTTGACGGGCAGGGGAAGTCGCATCTGCAGGAAGAGCTGCCTGTCGGCCGCTTCGGCTTTCCACCCGATTCCATGCAGGGGGTTGCACGTCATTTGCGTCAGTTCCCGAACGTGCAGATCTGCTCTCTGCACGGCCACACCTCATCGGCCGACCGCAGCCTGTGGGTCTACCGGACGATCGCCGGAATCCTCGCGGAAGTGGGTGAGCGATACTTCCCGGAGTCCATCGAATTCCTCAATGTGGGGGGCGGGTTCTACGGCCGGCGGGTGCCGGCCATGGGACTGAAGGACACCCCGACCTTCGACGATTATGCCGAGGCGATTTGCGGAGTGCTGCGCCAATCTCCCTGGATCGAAGCCAGAAAACCGAGCCTGGTTATCGAACCAGGGATGGCGGTAGCTGCTGACACGCTGAGTTTTATCACCCAGGTATTCGAAGTGAAGAATATCGATGGCCGACGACTGGCGGTCGTGGACGGCAGCATTTTCAACGTCAAACCGACGCTGCACAAGCGCAACCACCCCTTTGCCGTGATCAAGAATAACGTCGGATCTGGGCGCAAGGGGCGCTACAGCGTCGTTGGTGCCACATGTATGGAGAAAGATCGCCTGCTGCAGGAAGTTGCGAGCGTTGAGATAGAGCGGGGAGACTTCATCCGGATCGAGAATGTCGGCGCCTACACGATTGTGCTGACGCCCCCGTTCATCCATCCGGCACCACCTATTCTTGTGCGGGAGCCCCAGGGGTATGTGGCCATCCGGCGGCGCCAGGATTTCAACGATGTCTTTGGAAGCTATCTTTTCTGATCCTCGAGGAGGCTCCATGATCAATATCCTGCTAACTTGCGCCGGACGTCGGAACTATCTGGTGGAATACTTCCGGCAGGCACTTGACGGTCGCGGTCGGATTTTTGCCAGCGATGCGGACGGCTCCGCTCCGGCGCTGCAGGAGGCAGACAGGGCCTTCCTGGTTCCTCCGGTCACCCACCCTGACTATTTCGACATCCTGCTGGCGATCTGCCGCGACCACCGTGTTCGACTTCTCTTCTCGCTCAATGATCTGGAACTGCCGCTGCTTGCCCGCCAACGGGACCGGTTACTCAATGTCGGAAC